>CAMLER010000073.1 GCA_946478915.1 uncultured Chryseolinea sp. | reverse complement strand
AAAAGAACTACAAGTTCATAGACGGCTATTGTTCTTTATGAGAGTTACTTTCCTCCATTTTCTACTGATAATCACGCTGGCCAGCATGGCTAATGCTACCGAGATTTCGGCCCAGGTATTGGACACGCCGATCAGTCTGAAATTGGAAAACGTGACGCTCCGCGAAGCGCTCGCAAAAATTGAAATTATTAGTGGCGTTAAGTTCCTGTATGAGTCCCGACTCATTCCTGCCTCCGAAAGGGTTTCGGTTAGTGCCACGGATGAGAAACTTGGTGTAATTCTACACGAAATCCTGGATGGTAAGCATATCAAATACGAAGCAGAGGGAAACCAGATCATCCTTACCCGGGAAGCCGAGCAAAAAGAAAAAACCAGCGCAATCGACGGTCCATGGCAATTCGACATTACCGGATCTGTTGTTGACGAAACAGGAGCTGCGCTACCCGGAGTGAATGTGGTGATAAAAGGTACTACCAACGGCACCACCACTGACTCAAATGGTAAATTCGTACTGTCCGTTCCCGATAAAAGCAGTGTGCTTGTTTTCTCCTTCATCGGCTATAAGCCACAAGAAATCCTCGTAGGGGAGCAAACTCAGATTACGGTCCAAATGGAATCGGATGTGCAGTCACTACAGGAAGTTGTGGTTGTTGGATATGGTTCCGTGAAAAAATCTGACGTCACTGGATCGGTAGCATCGATCAAGAGCGAAGATATCAACGCATATCCTTCAACAAACCTTATGCAGTCACTGGCAGGCCGCGCCACCGGTGTGCACATTTCTCAAAATACAGGTGCACCCGGAGCAGCGTTGAGTGTTCGTATTCGTGGAACGAACTCCGTGCAAGGCGACAACGAACCACTATATGTCGTAGACGGATTTCCCTACAGCGGTAATCCAACATTGTTAAACAACGCCGACATCGAATCAATCGAAATTTTGAAAGACGCATCTGCAACGGCCATCTATGGTTCACGCGGTGCGAACGGTGTTGTGCTCATCACAACGAAAAGCGGTAAAGCAGGTCAGACTACCGTTGACTATGACGGCTACTATGGTTGGCAGACCATCCGTGAAAAGATTGACATGATGAATGCGCGGGAGTATGCAGAATTCTACAATGAGCAAGCCGCAAATGACAATCTGGCCCCGCATTTTACTCAAGAAGAAATCAATGCGTTGGGAGAAGGTACAGATTGGCAGGATGTAGTTTTGAGAACAGCTCCAATTCAGAATCATGCAATCACAGTTGCCGGCGGCAGTGAAAAAACAAAGTTCTCTTTGTCGGGAAGCAATTTCAACCAGGGTGGGATCATCACGGGAAGCGATTATGTGAGAAACTCCGTTCGTGCAAACATAAGCTCTGAGCTGAGCAAAAAGTTTACGTTGGACCTAAATGCAATTCTTAGCCGAATTGATTCCGACAGAAAGAACAGTGGTCAGGGTAACCGCGGAGGTTCACTCATCTCAGCTATGATTTCAGGATATCCCACGTTTGGGACACACGCAGATGATGGCAGCTATACAAGACTTGCAGAAGTCTACTCCTGGGGATCAAATGTCATCACCAACCCGCTCAATTATATTGAGCAGGAGTCGGACCATATCCGATCGAACAAAGTTCTGACAAACGCTGCACTGACATTCAAACCGATCGAAGGACTTTCAGACAGACCAACGCACCAGTGTTCTTAACGAAAACACGATCAGTTATGTAAAGGAATTCGGTCGACACAGCCTCTCTGCAGTTGCTGGGTTTACCTATCAGAATTTCAAGGCAACGTCTCTGGATGCATCAGGTAACGGTTTTGTCAGCGACGTTCAATCTTCATTCGATATTGGCGCTGCAACAACGCAAGGTGTACCGGCATCTTCCTATTCTGAGTGGACACTGTTGTCGTACCTCGGTCGCGTGAATTACACGTTCAACGAGAAATACCTGGCAACGGTAAGCTTCCGTGCAGATGGTTCATCACGTTATACTGAAGGACAAAAGTGGGGATCATTTCCATCCGCGTCACTTGCATGGAGATTGTCTGAAGAAGATTTTATAAAAGACATTTCTTTCATATCCGACCTGAAGGTAAGAGCAGGTTATGGTGAAACTGGTAGCACTGCCATCAGTCCCTACTATACACTCAATCAATTAGCATCGGGTAAGGTGGTATTTGGTGATGCGCTTATCACATCGTATTCACCAGGAAATCGCCTGGCCGGTCCGTTGAAATGGGAGACTACTGCGCAAACTGATATAGGATTAGACTTTGGATTTTTAGAGGACCGATTCCTGTTCACAGTCGATTATTATGTAAAGAACACACGTGACCTGTTGAACAACGTTCCACTTCCTTCTTCACAAGGATATACTTACACCGTTCAAAATATCGGAAAGGTTCAAAACAAAGGATTTGAATTTTCTGCAAGCGCAGTAGTTGTGGATAATGCAGCTTTCAAATGGAACCTTGCTGCCAATATTTCAACAAACAAAAACAAAGTCCTGAAACTTTATGGAGGAACTGATGTACTTGGACAGCCAATTGATATCTCCGTAATCAACGATAACGTCAACATCCTCCGCGAAGGTGAACCGATTGGATCATTCTTTGGATACGTTGAAAAAGGATATGATGCGACAGGACGAATTGCCTACGAAGATTTCAATGAAAATGGCACGCGTGATCTTGGAGACAAACGCATTATAGGTAATCCTCATCCTGATTTCATTTATGGATTAAACTCTGTCATGAGTTATAAGAACTTCGATCTGACGGTATTCATTCAGGGAACACAAGGTAATGACATTTTCAACGTAAGTGCCGTAAACCAAACGTTGGATTATGGACAGGCCTTGAATATGCCACGGGATGTATATGAGAGTCACTGGACACCTGAAAATCCAAATGCAAAATATCCGATAATCAGCCGGTCATCGGGCACACAGGTTTCCGATCGCTTTGTTGAAGATGGTTCTTATATGCGCTTCAAGAATATTCAATTGAGTTATAACGTTCCGGTGTCAAACCTGAACCTTCCGTGGTTAAGAAAAGCGCAATTCTATGTAAGTGGTCAGAACCTGATCACGTTTACAAAGTACTCATGGTACGATCCTGAGATCAACTCTTACGGTAGTGGTAATAGCATCCGTTTGGGAATTGACCACTACAGTTATCCGACAGCAAAATCGGTAACGATAGGTGCAAGATTGGGATTCTAAGTTTACACATAACGAAAGATTATCATGAAAAAATTATTTCTATATATCATTGGGGCTGCATCACTTGTTGCGTGCAGCGACGTTCTGGATGAAAAGCCAAAGTCAATTGCAGCGGAAGTATTTTATAATACAAACTCTGAAGCAGAAGCTGCGGTGAATGCAATCTATGGTCCTATGCGCACTGGTGGCGCGTTCGGTACAAATTATCCCGCTCAACAAGAAGGACTTGCCGACTACGGAAACTCGCGCGGCAGTCAGACCCCTGTAAGTTTGTATCAAGGTCTTGACAATACCAATATCTCACGTGTTGCTGGCGTCTGGGACAATCTGTATCAATCTGTGCGCAACGCCAACCTTGTTATCGCCAATGTTCCGAATGGACGAGAGATTACACCTGAGGATGCCGCACGTTTTGTTGGTGAGGCGAAGTATCTCAGAGCGTTAATTTACTTTGTTATGGTTCGTAATTGGGGTGGCGTTCCCATCCGGACTGAAGCCAATATGCTTGAGGCAAACGTTGAGCGCGCAAGTGTTGATGAAGTTTATGACTTGATTCTAGCGGATGCGCTTGAAGCGGAGGCGTCGTTGCCTGCTACTCCTGCTGCGCCGGGACGTCCGACAAAATGGGCTGCAAAAACATTGCTTGCTGAAGTATACATGTACCTGGAAGACTGGGAGAACTCGAGCAATCGTGCTCAGGAGGTTATCGGATCGGGCGCATACTCGCTCGTCCCCGTGTCGGTACCTGAAGACTTCCAAAAAATATTCGGACCCGAAGTCGTTACTACTTCGGAAGAGATTTTTTACTTCAAGTATTCCCGCCAACAGGCATTTGGTCTCGTAGAATATGCACACCGTGCAGTTGGGCCGTACAAGTATTATGGTGGTGGAGGTTTTTATGCGCAGTACACCGATTCCACCTCTAATTCATTTATCAAAACTTGGGATAACAATGACTTGCGCAAAGAGCACATCTTTTATAACGTGGATGTTGGTCTCGGACCCAATACAGTACTCTACAGAAAATTCCGCGATCCGATTGCAACTTCAGGAGGTGGTGGAAATGATTATCCATGGTATCGGTACGCGGACTTGCTTTTGTTCCATGCTGAGTCGGCGGCACGCGCAGCGAACGCTCCTACCGAAGCGGCAATGGAGAGTCTGAACAAGGTTCACAGGCGTGCTTATGGTTATGATCCAAACATACCTTCGCCGGTAGATTTTGAAATCAGCGACTATGACTTCACCAGTTTTATCGACCTCGTTGTTCGCGAGCGCGGCTATGAAACGATGTATGAGGGTAAGCGTTGGCTTGATCTGAAGCGTCTCGGCATTGCAGAGGAACGAATTCTGGAAGTTAAAGGCATTGTTGTCGCAGAAAAACATATGATGTGGCCAATTCCGAACTCAGAAATGCTTTATAACAAAGCACTTGATCCGGTTGCTGACCAGAATCCTGGTTATTAATCAAGAATATTTTTAATTTCATCAGGTACCTTATCTAAGGGTACCTGATGTCAAATCCTTACAACTTAAATCTTGATGCCTTGAAAAAGACAATTTTGTTCGTCGCCATTCTTTGCTTCTGCATTCGGGCGCATAGCCAGCAGGTTATTGAAGTAGATGTATGCGTCTATGGAGGAACTTCAGCAGGTGTGATTGCTGCATACACCGCACAAAAACTCGGCAAAAAGGCAATTCTCATTGAACCCGGGAAGCGTCTTGGTGGCATGAGTTCCGGAGGACTTGGTTATACTGACATCGGGAATAAATATGCGATCACCGGACTTGCACGCGACTTTTACAGGCGCATCGGACAACACTATGGAAGATTTGAGCAGTGGACGTTCGAGCCAAAAGTTGCAGAACAAACATTTAAGCAATATGTGAAGGAGGGCAAGGTCCAGGTTCTTTTTCAAAAGCAATTGCGCGATGTAAAGAAAAATGGAACGCGCATTACTGAGATCATTATAGAAGATTCAGAGAATCAGGCAGCAGCTCCTGTTACCATCAGAGCAAAAATGTTTATCGACTGTGGATACGAAGGCGACCTCATGGCAAAGGCCGGCGTTTCGTATTTCGTCGGGAGAGAAGCCAACTCAGACTACAATGAAACGATCAACGGGGTACAACTCATGGACGGACACCAGATGCCTGATGGGATCGATCCCTACAAAGAAAAGGGAAAGCCGGAGAGTGGCCTTGTGTGGGGCGTAAGCGATGCAAAGCTCGAGCCCAATGGAACAGGCGACAAGAAAGTTCAGGCATATAACTATAGGATCTGTCTAACATCGAATCCTTCTAACATGATTCCGATCACGCGTCCGGCTAACTATGATCCAGCGAAGTATGAGCTAGCCGTGAGAATTTTTGAGGTGTGGCCGAATCGGAGAAAGTTAAATGATTATTTCATTTGGAGTGGAATGCCAAATCAAAAAACGGATATCAACAATCGTAACGGCTTCTCGACCGACATGATCGGCATGAACTACGAATATCCGGAGGCTTCTTATGAAAAACGCAGGGAGATCATTCGCGCGCATGAAGAGTACACGAAGGGACTGCTTTACTTCTACGGGCACGATCCTCGCGTTCCCAAAGAACTAAGAGACGAAATGTTAAAATGGGGTTATCCAAAAGACGAATACACTGAAAACGGAAACTGGACTCCCCAATTGTATGTGCGCGAAGCAAGACGCATGGTGGGTAAGTACGTAATGACGCAAGCTAACTGCGAAGGAAAACTTGTTGCACAGGATGCGGTTGGTATGGCTGCTTACACGATGGACTCACACAATTGTCAGCGACTTGTTGTTAACGGACAAGTAAAAAATGAAGGCAACGTAGAAGTAGGGGGATTTGGACCTTATCCGATCTCTTATGCAGCGCTTGTTCCGAAATCTTCCGACTGTACAAACTTGTTGGTGCCGGTATGTTTGTCGGCTACTCACATTGCATACGGATCGATTCGCATGGAGCCTGTGTTCATGGTGCTGGCACAATCATCAGCCACTGCTGCTGTGATGGCAATTGATACGAACAAAGATATTCAGGATGTAGACATTCCATCACTTCAGAAAAAGCTTCAGGACAATCCATTGGCGGATGGTAGTGCATTTGATATTCTCGTCGACAATGACAATGAAAAACTCGTTACCAAAACCGGAGAATGGGATGCTGAGAAGCACGGAGGATATGGTCCCTCGTTCCTGATGAGCAATTCTCAAAATGCATCTGTCGTTTTCAAAACTACAACTGCAAGAAAAGGCAAGTTCCAATGCATGGCTTATATTCCAAAAATAAGTGAGATATCTTCTACTATTCCCTTTACTGTTACCGTCGGAAAACAGAAGGTGGAGAAATTAATTAAACCAAATGAACTTGTTGTTGTCGGTCAGACTTCAGGTGAATGGGTTTCACTGGGTGCCTACACGTTGTCTGCAAACGAAACTGTGACAGTTGAGGTATCAACCAAAAATGCCGATGGTAAAGTGGTGGCTGATGCAATCATCTGGACGCCGGTAAGGAAATAATCTTAAATCTTAAACTGAATTTTGTGAAGACTAAAGTATACATGCTTTTGTTTCTTGCGTTGCTGTCTTTTACAGCGCAAGCCCAATACGACCTAGTGATTGTCGGAGGAACTCCCGGAGGAATTATGGCTGCGATCGCTGCTGCAAAACAAGGAAAATCTTCCGTAATTGTTGAACGGACTGCTCACATTGGTGGACTTCCTGCCAACGGTCTTGGCGCAACGGACATTGCGACGCGCGGCGCAACGAAAGGACTGTTCGCAGAATTTGTTCAAAGGATAAAACAACACTACATCTCAAAGTATGGAGAGAACTCTAAGCAAGTTGTAGATTGCTCCGATGGTTTTCACTTTGAGCCCGCCGTTGCCGAAATAGTGCTCGAACAAATGATTGCAGACCACAAAGGCAAAATTACTGTCTTGAAGATGCACCAGTTCGACACCGATAATCAGAACATCGTTTTAAATGATGAGCGGATTGAAAAGATCAGGGTCCTTAACCGTGAGTCGAAAGCAATTGTTGAAATCACAGGCAAGGTATTTCTTGATGCAACCTATGAGGGCGATCTTGGTGCCGCTGCGAAGGTTCCATTTAGATTGGGTCGTGAAGGGAAAGATGAATTTAATGAGCCGGGCGCTGGTGTTGTTTACAAATACTGGAGCGGTCCGGAAGGCTCGGGAAGCACATTCCTCCCTGACAATGCAGTTCAGTCTTACAACTATCGCTTGTGTCTCACAACCAATCCGGCGAATCGTGTAGAAGTGAAAAAGCCAGCGCGATACAATCGTGATGAGTATGTGAGTTTGATTGAGGATGTATGGACCGGTCGCCACACGGGAGTACAGATGATGGACATTACCGAAGCAATGCTGGAAGAAAACCGGAAGCATATTCAAAAAGGAAATCCGTCAAAACTTCCGGGTGATGTCTGGGGTATTGCGCGCATTACAAACATGGTGAAATTGCCAAACGAAAAAACGGATGGCAACAATCAACACATGGCATTCATCTCTACAGACCTTCCCGAAGAGAACTGGCCATGGCCAACTTCAAACTGGGAGTGGCGGGATAAGTTTGCTATCCGTCTGCGCGAATATATCGAGGGCTTGATTTGGTTTGCACAGAATGACAAAGAACTGCCTGCACATTTTCGTAAGGCTGCAAAGGAGTGGGGCTTTGCCAAGGATGAGTATCAGGACAATGGAAACTTTCCACGTCAGGTGTATGTGCGCGAAGGCAGACGTTTCGAAGGTGAATATTTTTTTACAGCGAAGGATGCACTTCCCGTTGCAGCCGGAATGCGTCCCCCTGTTCATCAATCCAGCATAACTGCAAGTCATTATGCTCTTGACTCACATGCAGTGCGCAAACGCGAGTCGGGCAGAGTTCATCTCGATGGATTTCTAAGTTATCCATCAGAAGTTTACACCGTTCCTTATGGTGTAATCGTACCAAAGCGCGTCGACAATCTTCTGTTACCAGTGCCTGTATCTGGCAGTCACATCGGCTTTTCAACACTGCGGATGGAGCCATGCTGGATGGCACTGGGACAGGCCGCGGGGATTGCAGCATCATTGTCCATTGATACGAAATCAAAAGTGAGGAACATTTCAATTGATGATCTCCAAAAGGAATTGCTTGAACAAAATGCAACGCTGATTTACTATCGTGACGTTGCAAACAGTGATCCAGATTTCAAAATTGTTCAGCGAATGGGTCTACTCGGTTACCTGCCGGGATGGGAAGCGGAACTAGAAAAACCAGCAGATCGTAATACAATTGCTGCGTGGGAAAAAATGTCCGGTATCAAATTAAAGGCAGAGGCTGGTAAGGCTACACGCAGACAAGTGCTCAGGGATTTGTACAAACAACTCGATTCCAAGGCGACGGCGACGGCGTCAATCGGAACGCATTAACATTTAATATTGATTATAGTAATAAAGCAGGTCGAATAACGGACTTGCGTTCTGCGCTTTTGTGCTATGGTAAATAAATTGATATTAAACCAAGTGCTTCGAGCACCGGTCGTAATTGCTGCCCTTGGATATTTCGTGGATATCTATGATCTGTTGTTATTCAGTATCGTGCGGGTTCCAAGTCTTCAGGCAATTGGCTTGTCGGGTGATGAATTGTTGAAGGAAGGAATTTATCTCATCAACGTTCAGATGGCAGGATTGCTATTGGGAGGTATTCTCTGGGGAATACTTGGTGATAAGCGTGGAAGGTTGTCGGTGTTGTTCGGTTCGATCTTGTTGTATTCGCTGGCAAACATTGCCAACGGATTTGTCACCACGGTACCGCAATACGCATTTCTTCGATTTATAGCCGGGATAGGATTAGCCGGTGAATTAGGAGCAGGTATTACACTGGTTGCTGAGATCCTTCCGAAGAACATCCGCGGTTATGGTACCACCTTGGTGGCGTCAGTCGGATTGTTCGGAGCTGTGCTTGCCTACTTTGTTGCAGAATTTACAAACTGGCAGGTCGCCTATATGATTGGCGGTGTGCTAGGGCTTTCATTGCTGGCACTGCGATATAGTGTTTCTGAATCGGGGATGTTTAACAGTGTCAAGGAGAGAAACATTGGCCGCGGAAATTTTTTGCAACTGTTTACCGACAGCAAGCTTTTGAAAAAGTATGCACAGTGTATTCTGATTGGACTGCCGATCTGGTACGTCATCGGGATACTCGTTACTTTCTCCCCGGAGTTTGCCGTAAACTTCCAGGTGAAAGGTGTGATTGCGGCCGGCAAGGCAGTTATGTTTTGCTACATTGGCTTGTCGTGTGGTGATCTTGCAAGCGGTATGTTGAGTCAGTATTTGAAGAGTAGACGTGAAGTTGTGTTATTATTTCTTTCATTGACAACGCTTGCCATTGTACTTTATCTCTCATTATCCGGAATGTCGACCTCCATGTTCTATTTCAATTGCTTCTTATTAGGTGTGTCGATTGGATACTGGGCATTGTTTGTCACCATCGCTGCAGAGCAATTTGGTACAAATCTCAGGGCAACCGTGGCTACAACTGTTCCCAATTTCATAAGGGGCGCCGTAGTTCCGTTGACCTTTTCGTTTGAGTTGTTAAGAGAACAAACCGGAATGATTCCAAGCGCTTGGATTGTTGGGTTGGTAACGGTAGTTATTGCACTGATCGCACTGTGGCGGATGCAAGAGAGCTTTGGGAAAGATTTGAATTATGTAGAGTAGGCTTTGGGTTAATAGGTAGGTTAATGCTTGCTCAGAAATGGGCAGGCATTTTTTTTATTTCCGAAATTTGGGAGTCAAATAATCAAATTATTCCCAATCTCTCCTCCGTGGCCGCGAAGATGCTTTCGCTATTCGTAGAAAGAAAAGAAGTTGAAAGAACTGATAAGGATTTTAAAGATCACTATTGTCCTGGTTTGGGTATTTCCGAAGGCGGAATTGGCGGTATGGTCAAAGGCTCTCTTGCAGGTTGGATTTCTGGTTCTTGCTTGGGCCAGATCTGTGGTTCTGGTTCCGGAGTAGGATTGGTTTCAGGCTCTTTTGCCGGACAGGGCACCTCACCGGGTTTTTTCGGATTAGAATATGTTGGCTGTCCCATGAGTCTAATTTTTTATGGTTTTGTGCTACTGTATTGTTAGTCATACTGCCCCTGCTACGCCGGCAATCATTGACACCGACTTCCAATTTCATGCGAACGTTGTTGTAACGATCACCCTTTCTTTTGAATCAAGTTTTTCGTGCGTCGCGATATCACTCCAGCCGTTTTTTCTTGCGCTTAACCTGAGTTCAAAAGGAGGAAACTCTGATCGATATCAGAAAGTCTGATATTGTTGACGAAATAAATTTATAGGAATATTCTTCTCTGGGATTTGATTAGAATCAGACACGTCCCTGATTGTTCTCAGACTCAACAAATGGAAAATCTGATCCGTCAGTTTCATGATTGTTAGGTAATAGAATGCCTTTTTGGTGGAGGTTTTTTATTTGATAAGGCGACTAACTCAAATGTGATTATATGGTGAACATGGACTTACCGGCCTTGCACCACCCATATCAATTTCTGTGAACAAGCGCGCAAATTTTCCATGTATGTATCCCCTAATTTATTATTAACGCCTTTGAGTATCGAATGATATAAATCAGGGGAATAACAAACGAAGGTCATGCCCTTCGTTGAAAAAGACCCGATACTTTTATATCGTGCTCGACAAAATCGCCATATAGTAAAGAGAGACGTTTTAGGGTTTCCGAATTCTAAAATAATTAGTGAACGTACTTGTTGTCAAAGGTCAGATTCCTTTTATGAGCGGGTTCGGAAAAAGTGGTTAACTGAACATCCAGATGAGGCGATTCTCCTGCTGTCATAGAATCTGGATAAGTGTCTAACGTCTTACGAGTTGATGCACTTTCGCAGCATAGTTAATAATTTGATAGATTATGAAAACAATTAAATTTCTCGTATTTGCATCGGCATTATTGTGCGTGACTGAGACCTATGCTCAATTCACATCCGGTGAAAATGTGACTATTAGTGATAAAGTCATGCACGATCTTTATGTTGCCGGTGGTACTGTTTCTATTAACAGTCCAGTTGCAGGAGACGTCGCCGTTGCAGGAGGAACAATCACCGTCACCGATACGATACAGCAGGATATTTTGGGTGCAGGTAGTAATTTGATTCTGTCCGGGTATGTAGGCGACGATGTCCGGTGCGCCGGCGGAACGATCAAGCTATCCAATGATGTTGCCGGGGATGTAATTGTAACCGGTGGAACTATTGATATTGATGATGGAGTGACCATCGCGGGCAATCTAATTGTCAGTGGCGGAAAGGTAGTTGTCAACGGTGAGGTTAGTGGCGATCTTAAAGGCGCATGCGGCGAGATTACGTTAAATGGAAGAGTAAACGGTGACGTTGAATGTCGTGGTGGAAAAATTTTAGTGAATGGAACGATGGCTGGAAACTCCTTGTTGGCAGCCAACATCATTGAACTGGGCTCTCAGGCAAGTTTTAATCGAGGCGTTAGATATTGGAATAGTGAAGGTGAATTGGATTTTGGAAATTCTCTGCATGACGGGCAGGCGAGGTTTGATTCGTCGCTGGAGCCGGAGTCCGAAAAATGGCAGTATTTGGGATTTGCTTCTTTGCTGATTCTGTTCTGGTATTTGGGGACGGCATTGGTAATGATTAGTTTGATGCAATACTTTTTTAGAGGAACTTTCAAAGCCGCTGCTGATATCGTCAAGAACGCTTCTGTGAAATCTTTAGGAACAGGAATTCTATTTTTGGTAGGTGTTCCATTTGCCATCTTTGTCACGTTCGTTACAATTGTAGGCATACCTGTTGGCATCCTTGCACTTATTGGGTTCGTTGCGATATTAATTCTTGGAACCGTTATCGTATCTCTTTTAGCAGCCCACTGGATCAACAATACATATTATCATTCTGTCTGGCGTACAGCGAGAATAATTTTTGTTTCGTTCGCGGTTTTTATTATTCTGAAGTTCGCTTCCCTAACACCTTTTATCGGACCGATAGTTTTTGTATAAATCACATCGTTCAAGTATCGCGGGTAATAATTTTTCTGCTGGTAAGAATGGAATACCGTATGTTCTAGATGATAATTTTTTTCTGATGATTTCTATGATTTCAATTTCCGATGCCGCACGCTTTTGTAGTATTGGATCTTTTAAATGCGTTATAGCAGAGAGACATTGATTGACTATCCAGGCGTATGGAAGAATGCCAGCCCTTTTCAAGTCGTTTTGAAGAGCTTCTGCTTCTCTCATTGGAGTCGTTTCAGGGAGCGCGACCAAAATTATTTTCGCGAAATCGGCGTCTTGTAGAAACATATAAGGTGTTCTTATTTTTTTTGAATCCATCGTCTTTAGAATTTCGCGATGGTAGCTGCCGGTAGTATCAAGCAGAAGCAACGTGTGTCCGGTCGGAGCTGTATCCATTACCACAAA
>CAMLER010000072.1 GCA_946478915.1 uncultured Chryseolinea sp. | reverse complement strand
AAGGCATATGCCGTTAATGTCAGATGCGGTGGCAGTCGGATCCTGGAAGAATGTAACGGTGGCCGTATTAAACGCAGGCGCGCAAATACCGCTGATTACACGCCACTCTAAAGTATATGACCCATACGTAATTGGAGCGTTTAAGGAAATCGCTGAGGTCGGTGATGTTGGATCGGCAAGTGTGAGTTCGGGACAGTTACCCGTAACACAGCCACTTGGTCCACTTATGATCGTCCAAACGCCAGACCCAATGGTTGGAACGGGCGCGGTTAGATTACCTGACTCTCCGCAAAGGTTGACTGTCATTGGCGGAACCGGTGCAGGATTAGCACCAAAATCAATTATAACATCATCTTCGAATGTACATGATCCCACAACAACCGACCAACGCATGGTATAAGCGCCGGCTTGGGCCGTGCTTCCAATAGTGAAAGTTGTGTTTTCATCGTTAGCCACGAAGGTCGGCGAGGGCCGTCCAGCAGGAACGCTGGAAATATAACTCCATGTACCAACACCTCCTGAAAGCGTTGCATTTTGCGCGGCTGAAACCAGCGAACCACAAAACGCCTGATCCGTTCCGGCGGTCGGCGGAGCTGGGTTATCTGTAACCGTTACTGTTTCAATCGTACTGTTTACTGTATTACATGGTCCATTGTCAATGACAGCCCTGAACCTGTAGACTCCGTCGCTTATGATTCCAGGCGTAATAGAATTTCCAGAGGCAGGTCCGGTATAAGGGTTCCAACCGCCACCATTGATTTCAACCTGCCAGCCTGTGATCGTGCCCACATGGCCCGAGAGTGTAATTGGGCCTACGCTTGTGCCTTCGCAAACATCAGGAAAGTTGCTAAGCGAACCTCCAACAGTTTCGTTGTAAACGCGCACCGTAAAAGTCCGCGTCGCGCCGCAGTTCGGATTTGTCGAATATCTTCTTGTTACTGAAATGGTCCGGTCGACAAAAAGCTCACCCGGTGCAAATGCAACGGCCACGTTGAACGTCGCAGAATTTGCTGTGGTTGCGCCTACGCTAACACCCACATCGCCGGCAAAAGTATATTGTGTATTCCCACCAAAAGTTTCTGTGGCTGGATTAGGGAGTACTATGTTGAAAGATGAATTGTTACATACCTGCGCGGGTGGCGCTGTGGTAGGGTTTGCGACGGCCAGGACATTCCGGATGGTACGTCTCAACTGTATTTTAGGACTCTCACAATTAAGTGCATTAGCAACGTTGGGAACATAGCTCGCCCAAACGCTGTATACCCCGGGTGTGGTATTGTTTACGTATCCAGGAACGTTGGTCGAATTAACCGCCAACGTTGTTGAAGTACCTGAAGTAATCAATGTACCTGGCGCATCAGGGCTTCCAGGAACATTCCGGTACCAGTTCACGATGTTCCCGGGAGGTACCCCTGCAATTGAAAAAGCGCCCGGTGTAGTCCCGTTACAAACGGTCAGGTCATTTCCCGTCGGAGCGGGTGGCTGGGCAACTATACGGATGCGCGCCGTCTCTTGCACCGGAGGGCGTGCAGGGAATGCGTTACACGTATTCCAGTAGTTCATCGTGATCTCGAATATTTCGCCTACCTGTGCCGTTGCGGGAACTGTTATGATTTCTGTGGTAGTGGTTGGAAACCCGGAAGTGAGTATAGGTTCAGTGGAAATGGAAACGGCACCATTTGAAGGAAATGGTGTCGTGCTTCCGCCGATTCGAACAGATCCCGTAATGGTATTCGCGGTTCCATATACAAACTGCCTCCATCTTCTTCTGTCGTTTGGTCCAAGCACCAGGTCGGGTGGAACGCAATTCAGATCCGAGCGATCGGTGAATGTGACATTGGTTTCGACCCCCGCACAAACAAGGTATTCGTTAACATTTGTTATGGTTTCAAGAAGTGCCAGGTTACCGGTTTGCTGATCGTCGGTATTCCAACGGACAAAGCGCGGTGGCACGCCGAGGGTCGCCGCACAGACCGTACCGTTGAAAACGAGCCGTACGTCGGGTCGGTACTCACACCGCACTTGCGCGCCATTCGCGGGAAACAGGTGAGTTACCTGAGCAAAATACCTGTTGGCTGCTATCTTGAATGCGTTCACCCGCTGAGGCGCAGATCCGTCATCCCAGTTTATTTCGAATTGAATAGTACCGCTTTCGTCGATGTTGCTGATGTCGATTTCCATAAGCCCGGGCTGAACAGGGCTGTTGGCGCAAAGCGTACCATTGTCGCGGTTTGCTATGGATCCGGTAAATATACCTGTCCCGTTGGCTCCATTACATCCCTGGGCAAACGATTCCTGCAGCGACGAACAGATGACGACCAATATGAACGATATGATCCAGAATAACCTCTTTTGTAATACTACACACATTTGCGCGCGTTTTAATCGCCTAGAACACCAACCTCTATAAAGCCAAATACAGACGAGTTGGAATAGCGCACAGCTTTGCTTCCGGATTTGAATGCTCAGGGATATTTCTAAGTAACCCTGTAATCACCCCTACAATGAGGTTTTTCAGACGTGAGGTCGGGATTGCCGTTGAACTGTCGTTAGCGACAAAAACAGGTGTAGCCGATTCCTTTTTGTTAGCATTTTGCAGACAATTCACAATACTTTGGATAGATATTTTTGAGGGGAAAGTTTGGAGCCAGACTTCATATCTTTCACTTTAAACTCTACCTTTGCCCCCGATTTATTTTGAGGTAACTGTAATCATGTCATTAACTGCTAAATACATTTTTGTAACAGGGGGTGTGACTTCGTCGTTGGGCAAAGGGATCATCGCAGCATCGCTGGCACAGTTGCTTCAGGCCCGGGGATTCAAGGTCACGATACAGAAGTTTGATCCTTATCTCAATATTGATCCGGGAACTCTAAATCCTTATGAGCACGGGGAGTGCTACGTGACGGATGATGGAGCCGAGACCGATCTTGACCTCGGCCACTATGAAAGGTTTCTGAACATCCGTACTTCTCAGGCCAACAATGTTACTACCGGAAGGATTTATAACAACGTCATCACCAAGGAGAGAAAAGGTGAATACCTGGGTAAGACCGTACAGGTTATTCCACATATTACAGACGAGATAAAGCGCAATCTTTTTCTTTTAGGTGAAACCGGTGAATACGATTTTGTGATAACAGAAATCGGGGGTTGCGTCGGTGACATCGAATCCCTCCCCTTCATTGAGACGGTGCGGCAGGTAAAATGGGATCTTCCACCTAACAGTGCCATAGTCATTCATCTTACATTAATACCATATCTGAAGGCAGCTAAAGAGCTGAAAACCAAGCCAACACAGCATTCTGTCAAAGATTTACTTGAAGCCGGTGTTCAGCCGGATATATTGGTATGCCGGACAGAATTACCATTACCTCATGACATCAGAAAAAAGCTTGCACTCTTTTGCAACGTCCACATAAACTCTGTGATCGAAGCGATGGATGCTGAGACTATTTACGATGTCCCGATCCACATGCGAAAAGAGAAATTGGATGAACGCGTGTTGGCAAAACTGAAGGTATCTACCAAGGAGGAACCCAAGCTGGATCACTGGAAAAGTTTTTTGGGAAAGCTTAAAAATCCGGTGAATGAGGTTACGGTTGGATTGGTTGGAAAATATGTCTCATTACCAGACGCATACAAGTCTATTGCTGAAGCGTTTGTTCACGCTGGTGCACAGAATGATTGCAAAGTGAACGTTCGATGGATCTCCTCCGAAGATGTTAACCCAGATGTAGTTGACTCTATGCTTAAAAACATGGACGGCATATTGGTTGCGCCGGGATTTGGTGAGCGGGGACTGGAAGGAAAAATTGAAACGATCCGGTACGTTAGAGAAAACAAAATCCCATTCTTCGGAATTTGCCTTGGGATGCAGTGTGCAGTGGTGGAATTTGCGCGGAATGTTCTTGGGCTGGAAGCTAGTTCAACCGAACTGAATCCTAAAACACAGCACCCGGTAATCGATATGATGGAAGAGCAGAAAAAGATCGTCAACAAGGGTGGTACGATGCGGCTTGGGGCATATGACTGTAAGCTGAAGAAAGGTACCAAGTCGTTTGCTGCCTACGGAGAAACAATGATCGAAGAGCGTCACCGCCATCGATATGAGTTCAACAACAAATACCTGGAACAGATCGAACATGCCGGATTAAAAGCTGTTGGTGTAAACCCCGATACAAACCTTGTTGAAGTAGTTGAGTTGAAGGACCATCCCTGGTTTGTCGGAGTACAATATCACCCGGAGTTAAAGAGTACCGTCCTCAATCCACATCCGCTCTTTGTAAAGTTCATAGAAGCGGCGATTGAGAGGAAGAGGGTTAGGGTTTAGTTAAAAGTTAAAAGTTAAAAGTTCAAGGTTAAAAGTTAAAAGTTCAAGGTTTGAGGTTTGAGGTTGGGGCCTTGGTTTAGAAGTTTTTATGTTGTGTTTCGTAATTAATACCGTTGTATGGCTACTATTAAAACATTTGAAGACATTGGTGCCTGGCAGAAGGCAAGAATACTATCAAAACAGATATTTGAATTGACATTAACAGGATCATTCTCAAAAGACTATGCGCTCCGTGATCAGATAAACAGATCGACGGGGTCTGTGATGGATAACATTGCGGAAGGATTTGAGCGGGGAGGAACAAAGGAATTCATTCAGTTTCTTTCAATAGCCAGAGGCTCTGCTGGTGAGGTCCGCTCACAATTATACAGAGCATTAGATCGAAAACACCTCGATGGGGCTGAGTGCGATTTATTTTTGGATGACATTCGTTCAATTAGCAAAATGCTAACGGGATTCATCGTCTACTTGAAGCAATCAAAAATGAAAGGAATAAAGTTCAATAATAAGTCTGATGAACGCAGCATGTGACCGCAACTTTGAACCTTGAACTTTAAACTTTGAACTTAATTTAATACATGGACAGGAACTCAGCTATCGGACTCACACTTATTGCCGCGCTATTAATGGCGTACTTTTATTGGTTTTCTCCTGTTCCTCCCCCTCCTACACAGCAACAAGAGCCGTCCACTACTCCGTCCGAGATGGGCAGACAAGACAGTACGGCAGAGGCATCGGTACCCAACGACAGCACATTAGCAGCAACTTTTGGGGAGTTGTCAGCAAGCATGAGGGGCCAAGAGTCTTCAACCTCCATAGAGAACGAGGACATCAAATATACTTTTAGCAACCGAGGTGGGATCTTGCGCGAGGTGGAATTAAAAAAATACAAGACTTATCGCCAGCAGCCATTAAAAGTAATTACTCCGACGAACAATGAGTTCAACCTCTTGACCACTTACCAAGGAAAGGAAATCGATCTATATAAACTCTTCTATAATGCAAGTCAGCAACAAAATGGCGATACGACAGAGGTACGATTTTCAATTACACTGAATAACGGTTCAAGCGTCACACATCTTTATAAAATTCCGGCTAAAGGTTACCAGCTTATTTATGAAATAGAAAGCACGGGAATAGGAGAAAAACTATCGGGAGAGTATCTCACTTTTCAGTGGAAAAATATCCTTAAACCTATTGAGAAAGACCTGGCTGACACGCGTATTTATTCTACCATCACTTATTACTCAGAAAATGATGGTTTTGATGAACTTAGCGAAAGGTCAACCGATACAGAGACAGAAATATTTGCAGATCCGTTGAAGTGGATCACCATAAAAGAAAAATTTTTCCTGTCATCGATAATTGCTAAGAATAACTTTTCCGGCGGTGAAGTCGAAACAGCCATTAACGAAAGCGACACCTCTGTTGTAAAACGCGCAAATGCGAAGCTGTTCATCCCCACAAAAAACATTAGGGAGAATCAGGCTGATTTCAAATTCTATTTCGGTCCTAATGACTACCAGACCATCGGTGTCGTCGCAGATGGTTTCACTAAAAACGTTTATCTGGGTTGGCCTCCTGTTAACTGGATCAACAAGTTTGCGATCTTTCCGGTTTTCCATTTCCTTACAAAGTTCATTTCAAACTACGGACTCATCATCATCATCCTGGTGATCCTTCTCAAGCTTGTTTTGTTCCCACTTTCCTACAAGTCATTTCTCAGCATGGCAAAAATGAAGGTGTTGAAACCAGAACTTGACGAAATCAAGGAACGCGTAGGTGATGATATGACAAAGGTGCAGCAGGAACAAATGAAGTTGTATCAGCAGGTGGGTGTAAACCCGATCAGCGGCTGCATTCCGGTGTTGCTGCAGATGCCGATCCTGTTCGCGATGTTCTACCTTTTTCCCGCGAGCATCGAACTGAGACAGCAACCATTCTTATGGGCAGAAGATTTGTCAACGTATGATTCGTTGATCAGACTTCCATTTGAAGTGCCATTTCTTGGGAGTCACATCAGTATCTTTACATTGCTCATGACCGCTGCCACCTTGCTTTACACTTGGCAGAACAATCAAATATCGTCAGTCCAGGGACCCATGAAAACCATGTCAATGGTTATGCCGGTAATTTTTCTATTTGTTCTCAACTCATTCTCCGCCGGACTTACTTTTTATTATTTCGTATCCACTGTAATCACATTCATCCAGCAGGCTATCATTAAAAGGTTTGTGGATGAGGATAAGATCCGCGCGATCATGGAAGAAAACAAAAAGAAGAATGCTGCAGGCGGTGGAAAGAAATCCAGATTCATGAGTAAACTGGAAGAGGCAATGAAAGCCAGCGAAGAAACCAGGAGAAAAGCGGAGGAAGAAAGAAAGCGCCGGAAGAAATAATAGCTGCAACCGCGTTCATGTATCAGTTTAGTTATCAATGATTGATAGCATCCTCTTAAAGTGATTGATGAAATAATATGTCTGATTTGGGTATAAAAGTGTGAAGCGATTGTGGATAACGTGTTTCACGGTGTTCCACGTTGGCTTTGGTTTTAATATATATTTGTTGCCCGGTTTTCGATGGCCGGGCATTTTATTTTTTTGAAACCTTATAATTTAATGGGAAAGATTATTGCAATAGCAAATCAAAAGGGAGGCGTTGGAAAAACAACAACGGCTATCAACCTGGCAGCGAGTCTGGCCGTGCTCGAGCGGAAAACGTTAATAGTTGACGCAGACCCACAGGCAAATTCTACATCGGGCCTGGGGCTAAACCCGAAAGAAATCGAACATGGAATCTACGAATGTATGGTCGACGATGTAGAACCCTCGGATGCCATCCAAAAAACAGATCTGAAATATCTCGATGTACTTCCTTCGCATATCGATTTGGTCGGTGCGGAAGTTGAAATGGTGAACATTGAGCGAAGAGAAGAAAAAATGCGAGAAGCACTTGGTCGAATTAAAGATGAATATGATTTCATTATTATAGATTGTTCTCCGTCGCTTGGTTTGATCACCATCAATGCCCTTACAGCCGCGGACTCCGTAATTATTCCCGTTCAATGCGAATACTTTGCACTTGAAGGGCTAGGCAAGTTATTGAATACGATAAAGATCATTCAGACACGGTTAAATCCGCGGCTCGAGATTGAAGGTATACTCCTTACGTTGTACGATTCCCGAACAAGTCTTGGCAACCAGGTTGTGGAAGAAGTAAGAACGCATTTCGCGAAAATGACGTTCAAAACCATAATTCCCAGAAACGTAAAATTAAGCGAAGCACCAAGTTTTGGATTACCGGTTATTGTGCACGATGCTGAAAGCAAAGGTGCAATCAGTTACCTCAACTTAGGACATGAAGTACTGGCAAAAAATAGCGTATTAAAATGAGCAAGAAAAAAGCATTGGGAAGAGGACTGAGCGCACTGCTTAGTGATAGTTCTCAGGATGACCGATTGGAAGTCGATTCCCTGCCACATAATGTCACGCATACTGAACCCCGGTCTCACGCTTCCCCCAGCGGGATGACGGAGATCCCGCTGGAGGAAATCGAAGTGAACCCGTTTCAGCCCAGATCGCATTTCGATCAGGATGCATTGATGGAACTGGCAGAATCAATACGCGTACATGGAATCATCCAACCCATCACTGTTCGGAAGCTTGCTCATAAACAATATCAACTCATCTCGGGAGAAAGACGATTTCAGGCTTCCAAGCTTGCTGACATCCAGACCATTCCCGCTTACGTTCGGGCAGCGAATGACCAGCAAATGCTGGAGATGGCGCTCATTGAAAACATACAACGAGAAAATCTTAACGCGATCGAAATCGCGTTGAGCTATCAACGACTGATGTCAGAATGTAGCTTGAAGCAGGACGAATTGGGTGAGCGCGTTGGAAAGAATAGGACGACCGTTACAAACTATCTTCGATTGCTGAAACTCCCCCCTGATATACAGATAGCAGTCAGGGATAACAAACTTTCCATGGGTCACGCACGCGCCATCATCAACGTTGAGGACGCTGACAAGCAACTTTACATATTTAAGAAGACCCTCGAAGAGGATCTGTCTGTGCGCAAAGTTGAAGATCTCGTTCGCTCCCTTGCCACGGAAAAAGCAAGACCGGCGCAGGCAGGTGCCCAGGCGGCAACCAAGGAGATCGCACAATTACAATCTAAACTTTCTTCGCACTTTGGCACTCGGGTTGTTGTGAGAAGTGATGGAAAAAAAGGTGATATCAGGATTCCGTTCCTCTCTGTTGAGGATCTTAATAGAATTCTTGACATCTTGAAAATGTATTCATAGCACGATGATAATCCGCCTGACCATCATTCTGTTTTTACTGGCAAGTTCAGCAAGGACGATGGCACAGGATTCATTAACTGTTATTCCTAATGACACAATTGTTGGTGGCACGCCTGATACAGTTTTATTGAAATCATACGCATCGCGCTACAATCCGCGCAAGGCGCTTCTCTATGCAGCTGTGCTCCCTGGTCTTGGACAAATTTATAATAAGAAATACTGGAAACTTCCTCTGGTTTATGGAGGTTTTTTTGGAATCGGATATGCCATCAATTTTTACCAGGGCAATTACACAGAGTATAAGGCACAGTTGTATTACAATCTTGATCACGGACTCGAAGGCGACAATGATCGAAAGCCAAACGATCCCAATGCGTATACGACAGGCCAGCTCCGAACCATTGTAGACAAGTCCCGACGCGAAAGAGATTTTTGGGTTATCATGATGGGTGCAATGTATCTTCTCCAGATTGTCGATGCCCACGTTGACGCGCATTTAAAAGAATTCGATCTAAATCCCACTTTCAAAGTTTCTTTTCGCCCTTCAATGGGTCACGATGAACTGTTGGGCCGGCAAAATTCGATGTCGGTTGTCCTAAAATTTTGAGGGTTACGATCAGAAAAAAAACTTTCGAATCGGAATAATCAGTAAAAAATGCATTTTTGTTCCGAACGAAGATCAACATGGACATTATTTTACTCGGATACGGAAAAATGGGAAAGACGATTGAGAAGGTTGCGCTCGATCGGGGTCATCAAATCGCTGGGCGGATTGACATCGATAATGCAACAGAGTTTGATGCTGTATCTGGTGATGTGGCTATCGAATTCTCCCACCCTGACGCGGCATTTGACAACGTAAAAAAATGTATTGAAAGAAGACTCCCGGTGGTGTGCGGAACAACGGGATGGCTAGAACGAAAAACAGAAATTGAGTTGCTGTGCAAAAAAAATAACAGCGCTTTTTTCTACGCCTCCAATTACAGCCTCGGGGTTAATATATTTTTCAAGGTGAATGAATACATCGCCCGCATGATGAATAACCTGTCCGAATACGACATTGCTATGGACGAGATCCATCATACGGAGAAAAAAGACGCGCCAAGCGGTACGGCTATCACCCTGGCTGAAGGAATTATCAATAACGTAAAGCGGAAGAAAAAATGGGTGAACCACAAAACAAACAAGCCTGAAGATCTTTTTATAGAATCTTTTCGTATTGATCAGGTGCCCGGCACGCACATTGTAAAATATGAATCCGCCATCGATGATATTGAGATCAAACACATCGCGCATTCACGCGAGGGGTTTGCAAAGGGAGCTGTGATGGTTGCGGAATGGATAAAAGACAAGCGCGGAATTTTTACAATGGATGATTTCCTGAAATTTTAGTCACCGCTATCCGGTATCCGTTATCCGTTAATCGAGTCTGATATCGGAAGTGTGTACGCGGAAAGAGATGAGAGTTGTTAGCTATCCTACTTTGTAATGTTGCGTTTTTTGAAGGAAGGGATAGGGAGTAAGGAATAAGGCGTGCACTAAGCGACCCCATCCTTATTCCCTATTCCTTTTTTCTAACGTGACAAAGGAAAACTAATAACTATTAGCATGTGCACACGCGAACAAGACGCACACTCCACGGATAACGGATAACGATTAACGGAGATCAATTATTTTCACTTTCTTTGCACGGTTTTATTAAGAAGCATCTAATATGAATTGGCAGTTTTGGAAAAAGGAGGAATCTCACGAGGAAAAGCCCAAATCTAAGGTCCGCGAATGGTGGGATGCCATCCTGTTTGCCGTAATCGCCGCTACACTGATCAGGTGGCTGATCATGGAGGCATACACCATCCCTACACCCTCCATGGAAAACTCCCTTCTTGTAGGCGATTTCCTCTTCGTTAGCAAGTTTCATTACGGCACGCGTACAACGACGACACCCTTACAAGTTCCACTGACACATCAGAAGATCTGGTTCACTAATATTCCATCCTATCTTGAATGGATCAAGTTGCCCCAATATCGTTTGCCTGGCTTTACGCATGTCAAACGCAATGATGTGGTCGTGTTTAACGTTCCTCCCCGGGCGCTCAATGAAAACGTCGATTATCCTATCGACCTTAAGATAAACTATATCAAACGTTGTGTGGCGCAAGCGGGTGATACACTGGTGATTAAGGATAGAAAAGTCTACACAAATGGACAGCTTCTCGAAAATCATCCAGAAGTTCAATACAGCTATCTCGTCACATCTGATGGACCAATAAATGAACGAAACCTTAGCAAACTTGACCTTGGGCCCGAAGATTATCAAATCTCCGGCAGACAGCAAGATGGTAGTTTTGTTTACCTGATGTGGCTGACCCAGGAAAGAGTCGATGAACTGAAAGCCCTTCCTTACATAAAGGGTGTAGCACTGCAAAGCCGCAGTGACGAGGATGGTCTCCTGCCCTATTCAACCTACTATGAATGGGATGGAAACACCAGTGATGCAGACAAAATCGTGAGTTGGTCGACTGACAATTTTGGACCTCTTTGGGTTCCCAAGGAAGGTGCCACCATTCCCATAAACGATTCAACCCTTACACTCTACGGCGCCACTATTAAGTTGTATGAACATCATGACGACGTCAGGGTCGATAATAACACGCTAACCATCGATGGAAAAGTAGTGACCGAATACACCTTTAAGCAAAACTACTACTTTATGATGGGCGACAACCGTCATAATTCGCTTGATTCGAGGTTCTGGGGATTTGTGCCAGAAGATCATATCGTTGGAAAGGCCTTCTTTATTTGGCTATCCATTGATCGAAATGCCGATTTTCTTCATAAGATTCGGTGGAGCAGATTCTTCAAGTTAATTCGATAAGCATTCGAAGGACAACGCGAAGCGACTACAACAACGAGAACAGAATGTTTGTGGCAGTCAGCGCTACCAATCGATCTCGCTTAGCCCCTTACTTTTAAGGTACTCATTTGCTTTGCTAAAGTGTCTGCATCCGAAAAAGCCCCGGTCAGCAGAAAATGGCGAGGGGTGCGCAGACATCAGTACCAAGTGTTTACTCCGATCGATAATTTCCCCTTTTCGCTGGGCATAAGCGCCCCATAACAGAAATACCAAGTGTTCTCTCTCTGTAGCCAATTTTCTGATAACAGCGTCAGTGAAGGTTTCCCAGCCCTTGTTTTGGTGAGAACCAGGTGCTGATGCGCGAACAGTTAGTGTTGCATTCAACATGAGCACTCCTTGTTTGGACCAGCGCAAAAGATCCCCTGAAACAGGTATGGGTTTCTTCAGGTCGTCGCGGATCTCTTTAAAAATGTTCAACAATGAGGGTGGTATTTTGACCCCATCCCTAACCGAGAAGCTTAATCCATTTGCCTGGCCGTGTCCATGATAGGGGTCCTGACCTATGATAACAACTTTTACGTCCGCGAAATCGCAGCAATCGAATGCATTAAAGATTTCTTTCCCAGGAGGATAAATGATTTGTGTCTTATATTCTTGCTTGACAAAGTCGATTAGGCTACTGAAATAGGGTTTTTCGAATTCGTCGGCAAGCCTTGCCTTCCACCCTGGAACCATTTTTACCTCCATGACGTCAAAACTATAAGCATTCGATGAAAACGACAAAATGGAAAAATGTCTGAAAGATAGCATGTGAAGAAAAGTATCTTTAATATCACTCGTGCAATATTTTGTTAAGAATTCATTAGCTTAACTTGTGATTTGCAAAAAATTAATATTTTTGAAGCGATATGGTGACGGAAATTACTCAAGGCATTAAGGTAAGTGTGGAGACAGAGTACCAACCTGCGTACTCTAGTCCAAGCCAGTATCATTATGTTTTCACCTATCGAATATCAATCGAGAATCATAGCGAGTACACGATTCAACTATTGCGCAGACACTGGCATATCTATGACGCCGGGTTTAGTCAACGCGAGGTTGAGGGCGAAGGTGTTGTTGGTCAGCAGCCAGTACTTGAACCGGGCCAGGTTCATCAATATGTTTCAGGTTGTAACCTGAAGTCAGGGTTGGGCAAGATGATTGGGACCTACTTGATGGAACGTGTGGTTGACGGTGTTACCATGCAGGTGAATATCCCTGAATTTACAATGATTGCTCCGATCAGGCTCAACTGAGTGAGTCGAAAACTATTTCAGCTAAAATCGTTTTTCAATTACTGGCTTGATGC
>CAMLER010000071.1 GCA_946478915.1 uncultured Chryseolinea sp. | reverse complement strand
TTGATCACGAGCGGAAAGAGCAGCGTGTGTTGGGTGAATATTTCATGGCCGGCAATCCGGATCCGCTTTTCGAAACACAAGCCGATACATCAGCAAATGCGTCTTATAACGCCTTTTCACCCAAACTAAACTTTACATATCACATAACGGACGACTATCATCTGTATTTAACAGGTAGCAGGGGATACCGAACAGGCGGCTTTACGCAGCTGTCGTCCGATCCAAGCCAGCATCCTTTATACGAATACAAGCCAGATTAAAGTACTTATCTGGAACTTGGAATGAAGAATAGTTTTTTGCATAAACGTTTCCGGATGAACCTGTCCTTCTTTTATATCATAGTAAATGATGCTCAGGTCCCAACATTGGTTCTGCCCGAAGCGCTTACCATTACCAAAAATGCAGGCAAGCTAGATAGCAAGGGAGTAGAGTTGGAACTCTCGGCAACTCCTTCAAAGGGATGGCAAATTGACTACTCATTTGGCTATGCCAATGCGGAATTCCGCGAGCTTAAGGTCCCAGATCAGGGTGGGGAGGTCAACCTTAAAGGCAACAAACAAATTTTTACGCCTGAAATTACTTCTATGCTCGCGGTTCAATATGGCCACCAGATTTCGGATTGGCAATCGCTGAAAATCGTTGGCAGGGGAGAGGCAATGTGTATCGGAGACCAATATTTTGATCTGGCCAACACTATCAAACAAGACGCATATGAGCTTTTTAACGCCAGGGCTGGTGTAAGCGGAAAAAATTTCGACCTTATGTTTTGGGTGCGAAACATTTCTGACAAGAGATATATCAGCTATGCTTACGACTTTGGTGGGACGCATCTTGGCAACCCGAGGAACTTCGGTGTGACCCTACGCGGAAAGTTTTGATAAAAAATTGAGCTACAGCCCAATCTAGTTTGGGAGCTTCCGATACTGGAACCCAATCTTCTAATCTTCCAATCTTCTAATTTTCCAATCTTCTAATTTTCAAATTCCCCAACAATTCCTTCAAGTACCTCCTTTTTATCCTCCATATGCTTTAGCAGTGCGACCTGATTCCCTGCGCGGACAAAATTATGTTCCTCGTAAGCCGCGCCGTAATAGACATCGTTGTTGAGGTAGTCGGTGAGAAATCTCAGGGCCTGCATGTAAACCAGGAATGCTCCTGAATAAGTTATCAGTCTTTTCTCTACATCCGTCAACTCCGTTCTCATTGCCTCAGTGTAGCCTTTAACGATAGCGCGAAAAACATCCTCACGAATTTCTATTTTGCTAAAATCTCTTTCTTCCTCATTTGCTGGCGAAAGGTAAGTGCGCATCATATCACCGACATCACTGATAAAATAACCTGGCATGATCGTATCGAGATCGATTACACACATGCCGGTGCCACTTACATTGAAGAGGACGTTGCTGATCTTTGTGTCGTGGTGAGTAACACGTTGTTTCACTGCTGGATCCTTTCTCAAACGTTCAAACTCCTCGACAATCTCCACGCGATTTTTTAAGTATTTAATCAGGTCGTTTGCTTGAGCTATTCGTTTTTCGTTTCCAGCTTTCAGGGCATGTTCAAATTGTTGGTAACGCAAAATCAGGTTGTGAAAATCCGGGATCGTGGCATAAAGTTTTTTAGCATCGAACCCGGAAAGGAGGCTCGCAAAAGTACCGAACTGAAAGGCCGCTTCATATGCCTGTTCGGGAGAGGAAACGACATTTATAGTATGTGATCCTTTTATAAATGGAAATACCCTGAAGAAACCTGTGTGTTCATGATGCACAATGTCGTGACCCGTTTTGTCGGTAATGGGACTCACGAACAAATAGTTGGGAAAGTGCTCCATCAAATATTCTTTAATTGCCCTGATGTTGGCTGCAACTTCGAAAGGTTTTTTGAACACCTGAGTATTAATCTGTTGCAGGATGAACTGATTTTCCCCATCAGTAATTTTCCAGGTTCGGTTAATAAGACCACTTGTTAAGGGCTCCACCACAGCCTGTTCGTTGATGTTGTAAGAATTGAGAATCGAAGAGATCATATTCAACGTGCAATTTGGTGGGAAGATAATCAATTAGCATGCATCGTTGGTTCTTTAAGGATAGATTACTACCCAAGTGGAACTTGTTTCCGATCTTAATTGGGAAACTGCTTTCTTGAATGTGTGGGAAACAAAAGCATATATACTCTTTCGTGTGAGTTACATTGCTGATCGATATACTTAATCACCATTTTCGAACTCAATACGATTTTCGGTCGAGTGTTATTTGTTAAATGAGCAGCTGTGAATGGTACGATGCCATTTAATAAAAAATTTCCCATTATAAAACGATGGATCGTACAAAATCTGTTATGGAAGGGGTGGTAAGCTGTTCCAAAACTTATTTTCTAGTCCGATGTTATACTACAAAATAGTTTCCGAGTGCGTTAGTAAAACAACATACCAATATGACCACTATAAAGCTTCCGACAGAAGAAGAGACGACATACAATGACTTCAAAGATGGAAATCCCGTGCAGGTTCGTGTGACCGTACCGCCCTCGGAAGAAGGCAGTTATACGAAAGGTATGACCGTCGATGTTTCACGAGGGAGTTTTAAGGCGAAGGCAAAAATCGTATCCGACCCGCTCGTGATAGGTTCGCCACTTCAAGGACAGGATAAAACCATATCCCTGATCATCGAAAAGTCCTGAATCTTAAGCGTTAGTATTTGCGTGCGTAAAGAACAACATCTTTTATCATGTTTTTTGAAAATGCATATGAAAGGCCTTTGTCAACAAAAGACTTTTCAGAGTCATTAAAAAAGAACGAGGCCGCATTGGGAACGTTGAATCCCCATGATCCGGAAAACTGTACCTTACCCGGCAAAATTAATGCAATGTGACCAACGCCGGAAGGTGTTATATAGACTGCGATCACTGCCTTGCTGAGGTTTGCTTCAGCCTGAGCCTTCTCAAGTGCTTTTTGATCGTAAGCATAGCCGATCTGATTCCATTGTCCACTTTCTACCACCGATTTAGTTATTTCGTTAATTTGAAGGAACCTGCTCAGTTTGTCAGAATAGAATGCGTTAGTTTTGTACACCTTCGCTATTGATTCTCCGATGAAACTGCTGCACTCGTATTTGTTGCTATTAGAGTTGGTACATTCAACAAATCGTTGGAAAGATTCTGCCAGGTCTTTTTTCCAGTTCTGATTAAGTGACTGCGAAAACGAAGAAGTTGCAATAATGATTGCTGCGAAGGTTAAAAATAGATGCTTTCTAGGATAAAACATATGAAAAACGCTGGATTTAGTCATGGTAAAAATCGTGTTTTCGTGCCTGTTAATCAGTAAGGGATTCCCTGATATTTAAAAAATCAGGGTCTTGTTAAATACTTTTCAATGATGATTAGTGGCGCTAATCGTCGACACAAAGAACGGTACATCGACATTTTCTAGTAGCCACCAGGTTGGGAGGTGATTTTGGTCATCACTAAGGGAAAAAGGCCAAGACGTCCGCATCGTTTTGGAGCGGCATTCGTCAAAATAAGCCGCCTTTGCAACCGTCTCCGATTGAGGATATAAATACTTGCGTACTTAAACCTATCCAACATTTTCTTGTTAAAACTAAAAGGGCCTGCCCATTGCTCAAATTTACTTTTCTTGATAGATTTGACATTAGGTGATCTGTGTTTGTGATGGGTGGCATCGATTATTACCGCTCTTCGTCTAGTTCATTTGATTCCAGCACTTCATGCCAGAATTTTCATCCATGAAATGTTTTCTCATTGATGATGATCATGACGATCAGGAAATATTTGACATGGCAGTTGGAGAGATCAGTGATTCCATCCAATGTTTTTTTGCTGACGATGGTATCAAAGCACTGGAAGAATTAAGTAAGGATGATTTCTTGCCGGATTGTATTTTTATTGATATCAATATGCCGCGAATGAATGGTATTGAATGCCTGGAAAAGATCAAAAGCATTCGCCGGTTACAATCTATTCCGGTGTGTATGCTTTCCACGTCAGCAGATCCGGAAATTGTTAAACAAAGCAAGCAATTGGATGCGAAGGATTTCATAGTGAAACCGGCAAGTATTACGGTGCTGACTGATCTGCTTGACCAGTTTTTCCAATATAACCGTTTGGTCCCATGAGTGCCCGGAAACCTGGAGCTGCGGGAAAATTTCAGGATCGGGTCAACGAATTTTTAGTTACAAAAAATTGGGATAACACACGGCTGGGCCCCTGGGAAAATTGGTCGCAAAATTTGCGTTTTGCGATTGGCTTGTGCCTTAATTCAGAGTTGCCGACAGCCATTTGGTGGGGTGAGGATCTTATCTGCATATATAACGAATCGTTTCGCGACCTCCTCGGACTTTCTCATTGGGAGGGGCTCGGCTCCAGCGGAACTGAGATTCTTGGTCTCTCAGTCGACATGCAGAATTCGCTACATGTCGTATTACAGGAAGGTGTGCCGATAGCGCGGTCTGAACAAGTTGCTGTTGGCGATGCTCGCAAAATACTGACATTTTACAACAGTCCAATTTCTGACCCATCCGGCAAAGTCGCTGGTATCTTTTCTGTTGTCCTGCAAAGCCTTCTTCCAGGAAATTCTGAGAACGACCAAAGGTCTGAAACGACGATTCAACTGAACACAGACCCTATCCACCCGAAACAATGGGAAGCAAATGAGTTAGAACAACATTACAAAGAGCTGAGGCGTAGCAACGAACGCTACACAAAAATGATTGAAGAGGTTGAGGATTATGCCATTATTTTACTCGACGTAAATGGGACTATCCTAAACTGGAACAGGGGTGCACAAAAAATAAAAGGCTACACGGAAGACGAAATAATTGGGAGAGATTTTTCGATTTTTTATCTGGATGAGGATCGCGCCAGACAATTACCTCAAAAACTTATTCAAACAGCGATAAATGAAGGGAGAGCCACGCATGAAGGGTTCCGAAAACGCCGTGATGATACCAAGTTTTGGGGTAGCGTAGTCATTACAGCGCTGCACGACGAGCGCGGCCAGGTTATCGGTTTTACAAAAGTCACGCGCGATCTCACGGAAAGGAAGGCGGCCGAAGATCTGATAAGGCAACATGCATCCGAACTGGAAGTTAAAAACAGACAATTGGAACAATTTGCCTATATCGCCTCTCACGATCTGCAAGAGCCGTTACGGAAGATCCAGACATTTGTGCAGATACTGGAAAAGAAATTCGATAATGAAGAAGTTCGGAAGAAGTATTTTGCTAAGATCAACACATCTGCGAAACGAATGACCGAATTGATCCGGTCGGTATTGCATTATAGCAGGTTGGCGCAACCCGATGAGCTCGTAACTGATGTCGACTTAAATGACATCCTGGAAAACATTTTAGGCGACTACGAGGTGGCGATTTCTGAAAAATATGCCGAGATTAAACATGATGTGCTACCTATTGTCCCTGGGATAAGATCACAGTTGGGCCAGTTATTTGCAAATCTTATAGGCAATGCACTGAAGTTTACAAAAGGGCGACCCAAGATATCGATAACCTGGAAAACATTAACCGGTGTGGAGGTGCAACAACAATTTTCGGCTGCTAACTTGTCAAATAAATACATCGAACTGCGATTTGCAGACAATGGAATAGGGTTTGATCAGGAATATACCGACAAGATTTTTTCCATTTTTCAACGCTTGAACAATAGAGATGATTTTGCCGGGACTGGAATTGGTTTGGCGTTATCGAAGAAGATTGTTGAAAATCATCACGGTTACATTACTGCCGAAAGCGAGGTGGGTAAAGGGTCAACATTTATTGTTTACCTCCCGTACAAATAATTTTATACCCTTCAGAAAACGGTTGCATCATTGAATTTCGTGCGACCATATAAGGTTCCAATTTTTCTTGCCGATTATCGAATCCCATGTCGTAATCTTGCCGTATTAACAAAATTGTTAAACAATAAAGATAATGGGGAGCGAAGAAGCTCAGACAGAAAATTTAATCAAACTAACGGCAAAGAGTCTGTTCTTTCAAAAGGGTTTCTTGAACGCCACAACCCAGGAAATAGCCGATGAAGCTGGAGTAAATCGCGCCTTGATTCATTACTATTTCCGTTCGCGCGAGCAAATGCTGGAAATTCTTCTGGATGACACGCTTCGCGAGAAAAAAGATCGGGTGCGAAGCATATTGAGTTCAGACCTTCCATTCAGGGAAAAGATTGCGAACTATATCGATGCGGTTGTTGACCATGGGCTTAAGTATCCATACCTGGACAACTTCATTGTAAGTGAAATGGCTCGACGTCCGGAGAAGATCAAGACATTTTGTGCCAGGGATCCATTGCGTTCAAGCGACTTGATTCGCAGCCAATTAAAAAGCGAGGTAGACGGCGGAAGACTTGCCGCTATTTCGGCAGAGCACTTCATGATAAATCTTATTTCCCTTTGCAACTACCCATTGCTTGCAAAGTCGGTAATACAAACCGTTCATGGAATGGGCGACAAGGCTTACCGTAAGTTCTTAATGGATCGTAAGAGGATCATCTACCAGACCATCTTTAATGAGGAAATGCCTGAATTAGTGGCCCTTAATGAACAAACAAAATCCCCCGCTTAATTTAATATGCTTCCTGATTCAAGAATCTTAGGTGTATTCACTACGATCGTTTTACTGCTATGCGGCCGTATCAGCGATGCTCAATCAAGATCCGACAGCCTGCTGAATGAAGCCACGATGCAAAACGTAATTTATTATGCACTTAAACATCAACCAGCGGTGCAACAGGCTGAGGTCGATGAAGAGATTGCAAATAAGGTAATCAAGGGCAAGCTAGCCGATTGGTTTCCCCAAATCAATTTCACCTATAATTACCAGCGCTTTATTGACTTGCAGACCGCAGTGATCGGAGGAAATGAAATTCGCTTCGGAGTAAATAACACATCGTCTGCCCAGTTCAATGCTACCCAAAATTTATTCAACCGAGATGCATTGCTTGCGAGCCGTACAGCTTCTAAAATCAGGTTGCTGGCAAATCAAAACACCGACCGCAGCAGAATCGATCTGATTGTGGATGTGAGCAAGGCATTTTACGATGTTCTTGCGACAGCGCAACAAGTGAAAGTTAGTGATCAATCAATTTCTAGGTTAGAGCGTAGCCTTCAAACAGCCCACAGTCGATACACAGCAGGGGTCGCTGATAAAACCGATTATAAAAGAGCTACTATCCTCCTGGGTAACGCTAAGGCTGAACGAACAGCTAACGCTCAGGCAAAGATTTTTAAAGAGCAATATCTTAAAGCATTGATTGGTTATCCGCTGGATGCAGAATTACCTATTCAATACGATACTTTGGAAATGGAGAGCGAAGTCGCACTGGATACGCTTCAGCAGATCAACTATACAGAGCACATTGATTATAAGATACTGTATACCCAGCGTGTATTGCAGGACGCAAATGTAAAATACAGTTATTGGGGATTTTTGCCTTCGCTGAGTGCATTCGGCTCCTATATTCTGAACTATCAGAATGATGATTTCGGCGAACTGTACAACCGCGAATTTCCCTACTCATATGTTGGGGCAACGCTGGCATTTCCAATTTTTCAAGGCGGGAAGCGGGTTGCTAAAGTGCAGGAGGAAAAGTGGCGTCGCCGCCGACTTGACCTGAGTCTTGAGGATCTTGCAAATAACCTTGGTTCGGAATATGCGCGCTCCATGGCTTCCTATAAAAGTAATCTTGCCGCATACCAAACACAGCAGGAAAACGTCGGACTTGCCCAGGAGGTGTATGATGTTATTCACTTGCAGTATCAAAATGGCTTGAGGCCTTATCTCGATGTGACAGTGGCTGAAGCAGAGTTGCGTACAACACGCATCAACTATTACAATGCCTTATACCAGGTTCTGGCAAGCAAAATTGATGTGCAACGCGCACTCGGTAACGTTGATTATTAAGATGACACACTTTAACATGATTTTCAGATCTTATTTTTTCGCCTTCACATTATTCGTACTGGCGGCGGGATGCCGGAATGGTAATGAATCGGGAGCACAGGGGCCTCCGCCCGTTCCGGTAGCAGTGCACAAAGTTGCACTTACTGATGTTTCCTATTATGACGAATACCCAGGTGTTATTCGAGCCTTGAACGAAGTTGAACTGCGTGCACAGGTAAACGGATATATTACCGCAATTCATTTCAAGGAGGGACAGGAGGTAAGGAAGGGGCAAAAGTTATATTCAATTGATCAGCAGCAATCAGAAGCGTCGTATCAACAAGCCTTGGCCAACCTCTCTGTTAGAGAAACAAATTTGTTGCGTGCGCAAAAGGATGTAGAAAGATACCGGGAGCTTGAAAAAAATGACGCTATTGCCAAGCAACAGGTCGACTATGCTGAAGCGGCGTATATTGCCGCACAGAAAGAGGTTGAAGCTGCCAAAGCGAATGTGCGAAGCGTACAGACCAACGTTAGGTATAGTACAATAGTTGCTCCTTTTGATGGAACCATTGGCATCTCAATGGTAAGACTTGGTGCAGCCGTTACCCCAGGGCAAACGTTGCTCAATACTATATCATCAGATGATCCGATCGCAGTTGATATTGCAGTCGACCAAAAGGAAATTTACCGCTTTACACAACTGCTTTCAAAACAAGCGGATAAAAATGACTCAACTTTCAGGCTGGCATTTGGGAACCAGATGTATCCTCATTACGGAACAATCAGCGTAATAGATCGAGCTGTTGATCCGCAGACCGGCAGTATGAAAATGCGTATTACATTCCCTAATCCCGATCACGCGCTTCGCTCCGGCATGAATGGAACCCTTCGCGTACTGACATCATCAGACGGTAAATCAGTGGTTATACCGTTCAAATCTATAACAGAGCAATTGGGAGAATTCTTTGTGTATGTGGTGGACAGCGCTAAAGTGACACAGCGTAAGGTATCGCTTGGTAAGCAAGTGCATACAGATATCATTATCACGGATGGGCTATCCGGCGGAGAGACTATTGTAACAGAAGGCGTGCAAAACCTTCGTGAAGGATCCTCAGTGACGATCGCACAGGCGAATAATAAAAATTGAACGAAAGATAGGAATGATAGCAGATGTTTTTATAAGAAGGCCAGTCACTGCGATAGTAATTTCGATCGTGATTGTGTTGGTGGGACTGATAGCAATGAGTACCCTGCCAATATCCCAATATCCTGACATTACGCCACCCACTGTTTCGATCAATAGCAATTATATTGGTGCAGATGCGCAAACCGTGGAGCAAACGACGACAACTGCTATTGAAGCCCAGGTAAATGGAACTCCGGGTATGTCGTTCATGTCAAGCAATAGTACAGGTAGTGGTACGAGCAGCATAACCGTTACCTTTGACATCGGCACAGACATCAACATTGCAACTCTCGATGTGCAGAATCGCGTTAGTGTGGCTGAACCGACGTTGCCGGAGATTGTAAGAAGGCTCGGCGTAACAGTGCGAAAGAGGAATCCCAGCATTTTTCTCGCGTTGGCGCTTTACTCGCCCAATGGAACACACGATGCAACATACCTTGGGAACTTTGCGAACATCTATCTGAAGGATCCATTGTTGCGCGTTAAAGGTGTAGGTGATATTTTTTCAGTTGGTGATGACTTTGGAATGCGTATCTGGTTAAATCCCGAAAAGCTTGCCAGCATGGGAATTACACCTGCCGAAGTTATGGGTGCATTATCCGAGCAAAACCTTCAGATGGCTGCCGGATCGATAGGGGGAAACCCACAACCACGCGCCCAAACGTTCGAATATAATGTCCTCACCAATAGCCGCATAAATAAAGTCGAAGATTTTGAGGACATCGTCGTAAGAGCGAATCCTACACAAGGGACTATGGTATATCTGAAGGATATCGCGCGGGTTGAGTTGGCCAAATTTAACTATGGAAACAATCCCTTTGTAATGGGTAAGAGGAGTGCCTTTATGTTGCTTTACCTGGCACCGGGGGCAAATGCTCTGGAAACGAACGAGGGTGTGATGAAGACCCTGGCAGAACTGAGAAAGAGTTTTCCTAAGGATGTTGATTATCTGATTCCGCTCGAAACCACAACCGTGGTGGAGGTGTCTATAAAGGAAGTTCTCGTGACTTTACTCGAAGCGCTTGCCCTTGTTGTTATCGTGGTGTTTTTATTTCTGCAAAATTGGCGTGCGACCCTGATTCCGGTTCTGGCAATCCCTGTGTCTTTGATCGGAACATTCATTTTTTTCATACCATTCGGTTTTACCATAAATACCCTAACACTGTTTGCGTTCGTTTTGTCTATAGGTATAGTTGTGGATGACGCAATCGTGGTGGTCGAGGCAATCCAGCATAATATGGATCACGAAAAGCTTTCGGCTAAGGATGCAACAATAAAGGCCATGAAGGAAATTTCGGCTCCGGTTATAGCGATTGCGTTGATCCTGGCGGCTGTATTTGTCCCGGTTGGATTCGTCCCCGGTATTGTAGGTAAGTTATACCAGCAATTCGCTATCACGATCGCTATATCGGTAATGATTTCTGCTTTTGTTGCTTTGTCTCTCACCCCGGCACTTAGCATGCTGCTACTAAGACCGGCGAATGAGAACGGCAAGCAAAACTTTTTGGAAAAGTTCTTTCACAGGTTCAATTTATGGTTTGGCCGGGTAACGCGCGCGTATACCGGTGGCGTTAACAAGTGGATTGCAAAAACTCCTTATGTCCTTGTGATGATGGTATGCCTATTTGTAGGGCTTTTTTTTCTTTTTAAGAATAAACCGACGGGATTTATTCCTACAGAGGACGAGAAGCGATTGATGGTGACCTACGAAATGCCAGAGGGTACGTCAACCACACGAAGTATTGAAATGTTGCTTGAATTACAGAAAAGGATCAAAGATATCCCGGCAGTATATACTGCAGGTGGCCTGGCAGGACTGAACATTTTAACTTTTTCAAGCAAGTCGAATGCTGGTACTGTATTCGTTAACCTCAAGACCTGGGATGAGCGCGATCTCGATACTGAAAGCGTTCCACACGTGATGGAAGAAATTCGCCGGAGAACTGCCGACATTAAGGAGGCACGCATTCTGGTGGTGTCGCCTCCTGCAATTCCCGGCATCGGCCAATCGTCTGGATTTACATTCGAACTTCAACAAACAACCAGCACAGACGATATTCGGGAATTTGAAGAAGTGATGAATAAATTTCTTGCGGCGGTCAGGAGCCGCCCTGAGATTGCCACTGCCTATTCTTTTTTTACCGCGCGAACACCTGGCTACCAGGTCGATGTGGATAGGGAAAAAGCAAAAAAACTGGGCGTGTCTGTAGCTGATGCTTATAGCACACTATCAACATTGTTAGGGAGCAGCTATGTCAACGATTTCAACATTTACGGACGCAATTTTCGTGTTGTTGCTCAGGCGGATACATCCTTCAGAAAAAGTATTGAGGATATCGGCAAATATCACGTTCGAAATTCTCTGGGCGGAATGGTTCCGCTAAGCGCGTTGATAACGTCCAAAGTTATTGAAACGCCAGCATTGGTTTCCCATTACAATCTATATCGTTCTGCCGAAATTATGGGTGCAGCAAAACCAGGGTACAGTAGTGGACAGGCGATTGATGCTTTGCGCGAGGTTGCTGCGGAAGTGTTACCAGCAGGGTATAGTTACGAATTCGGCGGAATGAGTAGGGAAGAGGTGAAAGCGGGAAGCAGTACTCTAATGATATTTATGATTTCTGTTGTATTCGTTTTTTTGTTTCTTGCTGCCTTGTACGAAAGCTGGTCAGTTCCATTTTCCGTCTTATTTGCCGTTCCGATTGGAGCGTTTGGATCGATCATAACCCTTACCTTTTTTCCAAGCCTCACGAATAATATCTATGCGCAGATAGGGCTTATTACGTTGATTGGACTGGCTGCAAAAAATGCAATTCTGATTGTTGAGTTCGCCAAAGAACGTGTAGACCGGGGGATGGATGTTGTTAAATCAACGCTGGAAGCAGTAGAACTTCGCTTGCGTCCAATCATTATGACATCCCTCGCATTCATACTGGGTGTTATGCCTCTTGCATTTTCAGAAGGAGCAGGTGCTGAAGCAAGGAAAACTATTGGTTGGACAGTGGCTGGCGGAATGGTGGCAGCTAGTTCACTTGCGATATTTGTTGTGCCCGTACTTTTTGTAATGATTACAAAGATTTCGATGAAGTTATCCCGGCCAAAGCTTCCGACCTGATAAAGCTGATGAAGAAAAAGAGAAATGTAAGCCCTACCGGCATAATTCTGATCCTTGGTGCATTATCGACCGTCACTCCATTTGCGATCGATATGTACCTTCCTGCTTTTTCTGAAATCGCCCGGGATTTTAGCACTACTCCCGCCAGAATTTCACTTTCCGTCACTAGCTATTTTGTCGGAGTTGCCATTGGGCAAATGATCTATGGACCTTTGTTAGACCGGTATGGAAGAAAGAAGCCGTTGTATGTTGGATTATCTATCTTCCTGGTTACTTGTATTGGGTGCACTCAGGTTAAAACCACAGAGGGTTTGGTATTATTGCGTTTCGCTCAGGCCCTGGGTGGTTGCGTGGCATGGGTTTCTGCATTGGCAATGGTGCGCGATTTCTTTCCGGTTAAAGAAAGTGCCCGGATTTTCTCCATGTTGATTTTGGTCATCGGACTTTCGCCATTGCTTGCTCCCACATTAGGTGGATTTATTGCCGACGGATTAGGATGGCAGGCCGTTTTCCTGGCGCTGGCATTTATAGTGTTTCTCATTTTAATGCTTACTGTGTTTTTTTTACCCGAAGGGCATAAGCCTGATCCCACGGTTTCTTTAAAAGCCAAACCGATGCTAAGGACGTTTATATCTATCTTCAGG
>CAMLER010000070.1 GCA_946478915.1 uncultured Chryseolinea sp. | reverse complement strand
TGTCATCCTGTAAACATGCAAGAGTATGTCCTTATCATCCTCGATAAGATCCGTGTCTCGTCGGGTCATCATCCTATTGATCGTTTCTATTGCCTTTTCAGCATCGTACAGGGTAAATCCATTCTGTCCTCCCCAGCTAAACGATGGAATATACTTTGGACTAAGACCTCCACCAAAAATATTCACACATACATCGACAACGGTACCGGTATTGAACAAGGTTCCAATTCCGCTTTTGCTGTAATCTCCCATCATCAGTCCGCAAAACTGGAGACCCGTGTCGGACAATTCGTTTCGCTCATGGTCCCACAATTTCACAGGGGAATAGTTATTTTTCAAGTTAGATGAATTTGTTGCAGCCCCGAGGTTGCACCACTCGCCCAATACTGAATTTCCCAGGTAGCCGTCGTGTGATTTGTTGGTATTTCCGAAAATAACCGAATTGCTCACCTCGCCTCCAACTTTTGACCATGGCCCAACCGTTGTATCTCCACGAATCTTGGCGCCCATGTTAATCTGAGCATTTTCTCCAAGCGCGAATGATCCCCGAATAACGACACCTTCCTGGATAATGCTGTTTTTTCCCAGATATATCGGGCCGCTTTGTGCGTTTAGAACGGCCGCTAAAATGGTGGCACCCTCCTCGATAAAAATATTCTTTTCGCCATACACCGCAGTGTGTGGATCCGTTATCGGTGCGGAAGTGCGACCTTGCGTTAAAATTTTGAAATCTGCCTTTAATTGTTCCGCATTTTCGCGGAATATCCTCCAGGGCCGGTCAATCAAAACAAATTTGTTCTCATACTCAATGGTGTTTTGCGCTGTCATTGGATCCTCCGGATTCCGCGTCGCCAATAAAAGGCTACCCTTCACCAGGTAGTAACCGTCAGGCAAAGATCTGACTGCGTCTACTAGCAGATCGTCCGGACATAGTGCGCCATTAATCAGCAAATTATCGAGGCCCGAGATCAGCTGAAACTTCTTTTGCAGGTACTCTTCAGTTTTGTACGAAATTTCAACCCCTAATCTTTTCTCCCACTTTTGGGCTATGGTTAAAATTCCAACGCGAATGCACGAGACTGGACGGGTAAACGTAAAAGGCAATAGACCCATGCGTATCGTTGGGTCATCAAAGAGGACAATATTCATCCCCAAAAATACTTAGCTATAGGTAAGGATGAAGGATTCGCGGAAAATTTGTGCGTGTGCTTTTTAAATAAAAAGCCCCGCTTGAGGCAGGGCTTTCACTTTTCTCCACGAAAAGAAGAAGAATTATGCTTTCTTCTGGTACTTGTTCTTGAATTTCTCTACGCGGCCAGCGGTATCAACAAACATTTTCTTGCCCGTAAAAAACGGATGTGATGCGGAACTTACCTCGACTTTGATCACCGGATATTCTTTCCCATCCTCCCACTTTACCGTTTCCTTGGTGTGAGAAGTTGACCGGCTTAAAAATTTGGTATCGCTCGAAGTGTCCCAGAAAACCACCTCTCTGTATTCAGGATGAATGCCTTTTTTCATATTAAAATCTGCGTTTTTCCGTAAAAGGACTGCAAAGATAAGGAGCCTAAGGCGATATGCAAAGAATGGAATCTCTATTTTCCGCGTCAATTCAACAAACTTTCAAGTCATTTAGAAACCTGTTCATTTTTGAAGAATTCACTCCGACTCAGCCGAATTCTTAATTTCCATTAATTTAGGCCCATGAATATCAAACTGTACACTCTCATTTTTTGCAGTTTCCCCTTGAGTCTGTTGGCTCAAAGCAGCTACGCTCCACTGAACGAGGACTATTACCATTCGATAGACCGGTACGAAATAAAGGCCGGTAAAATTCTTCCGCAAATTCATACCGCAGTAAAGCCGTACAAGCGATCGTCGATAGCCGAATACGTCGATACCCTTGTTCAGCAGGGATTCTTTCCATCAAGAGCGGATCAGTTTAATGCAGAATACCTGCGCAATGACAATTGGGAGTTTTCACGTCCCGAAAGCGATGACAGCCGGAAGCCAATACTAAAAGCCTTTTACCGAAAGAAATCAGACCTTTATCATGTTGACGAAGAGGCATTTGACCTGCACATAAACCCGGTTTTATACCTGGGCTATGGCGACGACTCCAGGCGTGAAGATGGCCTTCTTGTAAACACCCGGGGGGTCGAGATTCGTGGAATGGTCGACAAAAAGGTGGGTTTCTACAGCTATCTCACCGATAACCAGGCGGTCCTCCCCTCTTACGTGTGGGACCAGATGGGACATTATCCGGTGATTCCCCACGAAGGATTTTGGAAGGAATATAAGCAGGGAAAAGGCGTGGACTTTCTACAGGCGCGCGGGTACATCACCTTTGAAGCAACACGACATATCAATATGCAATTCGGGCACGACCGCTTCTTTGTTGGAAACGGCTATCGATCATTGATCTTTTCGGATTTTGCCCCACCTGCCTGGTTTATAAAAGGGAATGTCAAAGTATGGAAGATCAATTATCTGTTCGTCGTCAACCAGATGACGGCAGATGTTAATGGAACCCTTGGTGGGCTTCGGGATACGAAAGGTGGATATCCGAATAAATTCAATGCTCTCCACCATCTCAGTATAAACATTGGAAAAAGATTAAATATCGGAGTGTTCGAAGCCGTTGTGTTTTCAGCTGATGATTCAACCGGCACCGACCACTTCCGGCTTGATTACCTCAATCCAATCATTTTCTATCGCGCCATAGAACAGCAAAATGGCAGCACGGATAACGTGTTACTGGGTTTCGATTTTAAATGGAATGCGGCGCGCAAGCTCTCCTTTTATGGACAGGTATTGCTTGACGAATTTGTACTGGACAACATCAAAGACGGAAACGGGTGGTGGGCTAACAAATTTGCTGTTCAGGGGGGTGCAAAGTATATCGATGCTTTTGGGGTTCCCAACCTGGACCTACAAGGTGAAATAAACATCATCCGACCCTATACCTACGCTCACACTTCCAATTACGGCAATTATTCCAGCTATAAGCAGCCAATCGCTCACCCGTTGGGCGCAAATCTTACCGAGTTGGTGGGAATTTTAAGATATCAGCCGCTACCGCGTTTGAATGTTGTGGGGAAGTTGGTCCTAACACAAGCCGGACGGGATACCACGGGTGTAAACTGGGGTGGTGACATTCTTAAAAACAGTCAAACCATTCAGCAAACCTATAACAATAAGATTGGTCAGGGAATTTCTAACGACATAGTTTTTGGTAGCCTGTCGTTGTCCTGGATGCTGAAACATAATCTGTTTATTGATGCTAATGTTATTGTCCGCAAGAGTAAAAGCGCCGTCTCGCTCTATGATAATAACACCACCATAACTTCCTTAGCTTTGCGTTGGAATATTCCAAAAAGGCTTTACGAGTTTTAGCGCACGATGAAAATTTATTTACGGATCTTAGAGTATGCGCCCTCAGCTGGTTCTCAATTCTTCAAATTCTCGGTTTACGCTCTTCTTGCTGCCGTTTTTAGTGCCACTTACCTCGGTTTGCTAATGCCGATGCTGGATATCCTCTTCCAGCAGAACGCAGACAAAACCGTTGCAGAACCCGGACAACTCGAGTGGTCAGCCACTTATTTCAAGAACTGGTTCGGCTACCACTTTGCGAATATTGCCGACACCTATGGCCCGGTTAATACCTTACTATACGTATGTCTTACCATTGTTGCTTTTGTTTTCCTTTCCAATGTTTTTCGGTATATGGAAAGAATGGTTGCCTCGAGGGTGAAGGTAGACATCGTGAAAAACATGCGCGTCGATATTTTCCGCAACGTATCCCAATTACATATCGGATTTTTTAACGACCAGCGCAAAGGTGATCTGATCTCGCGGTTCACTAACGACGTTGGAGAAGTTGAAAATACGGTGATCAATGGATTCAAGGCAATCAAGGAACCCATCACCCTGATCATATATATTACAATGCTTTTTTTGATCTCTGTGGAGCTTACCCTTTTCACCTTGATCGTGCTACCCGTGACAGGAAGTTTGATATCAATTATAATTAAGCAGCTCAAACGCAAGGCCGCCCAAAGCCAGCAGACGATGGGCCGAATTGTCAACATCCTCGACGAAGCATTCAGTGGTATGAGGGTTATCAGTGCATTTAACGCACGAAATTTCTTGTTTCGAAAAATTGAAGCCGAGACCAGCTATCACCGCAAGGTAAATTTATCCATAGCACGTCGAAATGAATTAGCCTCTCCCCTTTCCGAATTTTTAGGGGTGATCGTAGTTGCCTTTATTTTGTTTTACGGCGGTCAATCAGTAATGTCAGGTGAAGATGGGCTTACCCCATCCGCATTCCTCACATTTCTCACTTTTTATGCATCCATGCTTCAGCCCGCCAAGAACTTTTCAAACGGAATCACTTCGTTGCAAAAAGGGGTTGTTTCAGCGGAACGAATTTTTGTTATCATCGACACGAAATCCGCCATTCAAAATAAACCGGGTGCAATAGCACTAAAAGAATTTAAAGAAGCCATCGAGTTCAGGGACGTCAGCTTTGCCTATGACCGTGAAGATGTGCTAAAGGGAATCAATCTTAAGATAGAAAAGGGGAAAACCGTTGCGCTGGTTGGCCCGTCTGGTGGAGGTAAGTCTACACTTGCGGATCTGATACCTCGATTCTATGATCCAACGGAAGGGAGCGTGCTGGTGGATGGTATTGCCTTACCCGATTATGAAATAGAATCGCTCCGAAAACAGATGGGCGTTGTTACGCAGGAGGCAATCCTTTTTAATGATACTATATTAAACAACATTGCCTTCGGCATGGAAAACATAAACGAAGATGATGTTATAAACGCTGCAAAGATTGCTCATGCCCACGAATTCATTATTCAGATGGAAGATGGATATCAAACCACCATCGGCGAGCGAGGTTCAAAACTTTCCGGTGGCCAACGCCAACGATTGAGCATCGCCCGAGCTGTTCTGAAAAACCCTCCTATTCTTATTCTTGATGAGGCAACATCGGCACTGGACTCAGAGTCTGAAAGACTGGTGCAGGATGCATTGGATAAACTGATGCAAAATCGCACCTCCATTATCATCGCGCATCGGCTTAGCACCATTCAACATGCAGATGAAATAATTGTCATACATCAAGGCCAGATCGTAGAACGCGGACAACATGATTCGTTGATTGAAAGCAAGGGGCTCTATAAGAAGTTTATAGACGTGCAGAAAGTTTAGGATGTGTTTAAGTGTTTAAGTGTTTAGGTGTTTAAGTGCTCAGTACTTAAACCTTTTACCTTATACCTTATTACCTTATACCCATTTCCCCTATTGCTTCCAACCAATAAGAAAATATGTACATTGTGTTGGTTCAGAAATTCCGTTACCTTTAAACTGTACGAACACCGTCCCGCATGACAAAGAACAGGCTGATATTTTACGCAATCTTCGCAGCATTTAACCTGGGTGCTTTCATTTTTACCATCATTATGGAGAACAACACCCAGATGCTTTTCAGCATGGTCCAATACATCGCGTGGTTCAAATTCGCTACACTGTTAGGTTTAATTTTAGTAATAATTGACGTTATCTGGTCATGGTTTATCTATCGCGAATCCCAAAGGGAAAAAAATGCGCTTCAGCACGAGCTCAACACATTAAAGGCAAAACTTTTCGATCTTCAGGAAGAGGCAAAATCAGTTTCAAATCTGCCGCCCCCCACTTCACCAACGAAGACAAACATGTAGTTAATACCATCCGCCATGGTAGCTAAGACCTTTGGCGGAGCCGTCCATGGTGTCGATGCGCGTACAATCATGGTTGAGGTTAGTATTGGGCAAGGCATCCGCTTTTATATGAGTGGTCTGCCAGACAGCGCAGTCAAAGAAAGTCAGCATCGGGTTGAATCAGCACTCAAGAGTGCCGGCTACTTTATGCCGCGCAATAAAACGGTCGTGAACCTTGCGCCCGCCGACATCAGAAAGGAAGGATCTGCGTACGATCTGGGAATAGCGTTGTGTCTGCTGAAGGCGTCTTCACAAATCTTCACCGATAAATTAGAAGACTACATAATCATGGGGGAATTAGCGCTGGATGGAACGCTGCGCCCTATTAAAGGAGTGCTGCCGATAGCAATTCAGGCACGCCGCGAAAACTTCAAAGGCTTTATTCTTCCGGCAGACAATGCCAAGGAAGCCGCGATTGTAGATGGGCTGGAAGTCTATCCTGTAAAGTCGTTACGACAGGCTGTAAATTTTTTAGAGGGCAAGGACACCATTGATTCCATTCACATCAATGCGAGCGATGTCTTCGCCACAAAACTGAATCATTATGATACCGACTTCAAGGATGTACAGGGTCAGGAAAATATAAAGCGCGCGCTGGAAATTGCCGCCGCTGGTGGCCATAATGTAATTATGATTGGCCCACCAGGCGCTGGGAAAACCATGCTGGCAAAACGTCTCCCAACCATACTTCCGCCCCTTACATTGAATGAGGCTTTAGAGACTACCAAGATACACTCAGTTGCGGGCCGGATTCAGGGGAATTCCTCGCTGATGACCACGAGACCATTCCGCGCACCACATCATACAATTTCCGATGTAGCCCTTGTCGGGGGTGGAGGCAACCCGCAGCCGGGCGAAATTTCGCTTGCTAACAATGGCGTTCTTTTCCTGGACGAGTTACCTGAGTTCAAGCGGACGGTGCTTGAAGTAATGCGACAACCAATGGAGGAACGGAGAGTCACAATATCAAGAGCAAAGATTTCATTGGAATACCCCGCAAACTTTATGCTTATCGCCAGCATGAATCCCTGCCCCTGTGGTTACTACAATCATCCAGAAAAAGAATGTGTGTGTGGCCCAGGCGTTGTACAACGTTATTTGAGCAGGATCAGCGGACCATTGCTCGACCGGATCGATCTCCATGTGGAAGTGGTTCCTGTCAGTTTCGATGAAATGACTTCAAACCGCCGATCTGAAAACAGTGAGCAGATTCGCGAGCGGGTAGTCACGGCTCGACACATTCAGGCCGAACGGTTCAAAGATCAGGAATCAATTTATTGCAATGCAATGATGCCATCGAATCAGGTAAAGAAGATCTGCGCCGTTAATGAGTCTGGCAAAAGTTTATTAAAAACAGCAATGGAGCGGTTGGGACTTTCTGCGCGCGCTTATGACAGAATATTAAAAGTTTCAAGAACCGTTGCAGATTTGGCGGGATCATCTGAAATAAAAACGGAACATCTATCGGAAGCCATACAATATCGAAGTCTCGACCGTGATGGTTGGGCAGGATAGCCAGCTTAACGAGCAGGCACATGGGTCTCTGAATATCTAAAGATTGACAAGAATGGCCTGGCAAGCAACGGCAATAATACTAACTTAGCAGACATCGCCTACCATGCAGACAATTCTTGGAGCAAATGGGTCTATCGGAAATGAACTTTCCAAGCATTTACCGGCCTACACTAAAGTGATCCGGCAGGTAAGTAGAAATCCGAAGAAAATACACCAGTCCGATGAAACGGTTTCCGCTGATCTTTTAGACTTTTCACAAACTCAAAAAGCAGTGGAGGGCAGCGATGTAGTCTATTTAACAGCCGGATTGAAATACGAAGCGCGGGTATGGGAGGTGCAATGGCCAAAAGTTATGCGCAACACCATTGATGCCTGTAAAAAACATAATGCAAAGCTTGTGTTCTTCGATAATGTCTATGCGTATGGCCATGTCGTTGGGCGAATGACGGAAGAAACGCCTTTCAATCCCAATAGCAAAAAAGGTGAAGTACGTGCAAAAATAGCAACGATGCTTTTGGAAGAAATCCGGTCAAAGAATATCACTGCAATGATAGTGCGATCGGCAGACTTCTATGGCCCGCATGTTTCACAGAGCGTTACAGACGCAACTGTTACTCAACGCCTGAAAAAAGGCAAATCCGCACAGTGGATCGGCGACCCTAATACTATACATTCCTTTACTTACACACCCGATGCCGGCAAGACGCTGGCGCTCGTTGGTAACACCCCAAATGCATATCATCAGACCTGGCACGTACTAACCTCAAAAGAAAAAATAACAGGGCAAGACTACGTAAAAATGGCATGCGCGTCATTGAATCGGCCTTTTAATGGGGTAAGTGCGTTATCAAAATTTAGTGTTCGCTTATTGGGCCTATTTGTACCGGTTCTCGGGGAGTTGGTGGAGATGATGTATCAATTTGAGAACGACTACATTTTTGATAGTACTAAAATGGAAGATACGTTTCAAATAAAACCTACTTCCTATAGGGACGGAATCGAGGCAACGATGTCTTCGTGATGTTGCGGATATTACTTTTAGGACATTTTATTGATTCTTTGAAGCGAAAGCAGGTTCTGACCTCTTCTTTAGAATGAATTCATGTTGCGCAACTCATATGCCGGACAACAATCTTGTTCCTCTATGACAAAAGTCATTTATTTTAAAGTGAAAACGGCGATAAATTAGATTATAATTTCAAGGTATTTCTATAGTTGAACTTTAATCTTAGATCCGAAAATGAACTGCCGTTTTTGTAAAAAGGCCCTTACGACCAAGTTCGTAGACCTGAACAACTGCCCTCCGTCGAACTCCTTTTTGTCAGCACAACAATTAAATGAACCAGAGTGCTATTATCCTCTTACCACCTATGTTTGTGATGAATGCTTCCTTGTGCAAATTGATGAGTATAAAAAGGCAAGGGAGATCTTCAACAACGATTACGTTTACTTTTCATCATACTCGAAAAGCTGGGTAGAGCATGCCCGCCGATATGCTGACAGTATGGTGGACCGTTTCCATTTCGATGAAAATTCTTTAGTTGTTGAAATTGCTTCCAATGATGGTTATCTTCTTCAACACTTCAAGAATAAAGGGATACCCGTTTTGGGAATCGAGCCAACAAAGAATACAGCAAATGTTGCCATTATAAAAGGTATTCCAACCATCACGGAATATTTTACCACTGAATTTGCATTAAGGCTAAATCAACGTCGTCAGAAGGCTAACTTGCTTGTGGGAAACAACGTCCTGGCTCATGTACCGGACATTGATGATTTTGTTCAGGGTTTGAAAACAGCGCTGCATCATGACGGTGTCATAACGATGGAGTTTCCACACCTGCTGCGATTGGTTGAAGATTGTCAGTTCGATACGATCTATCACGAACACTTTTCCTATTTGTCCTTTACGACAGTAAAAAAGATTTTCGAAGCTCATGGCTTAGAAATGTTCGACGTCGAGGAACAACCAACGCATGGTGGTTCACTTCGCATCTTCGCAAAACATATGGATGATACCACAAAAAGTATTTCACCCCGTGTTCAAAGCATGCTAGACAAAGAAAAAAGCGCAGGCGTTACAACTTTGGCCTATTATCAGAATTTCCAGGAGCGCGTGAATGCTATTAAATACAAGCTTTTGGAATTCCTTGTGGAAAAGAAAAATGCTGGCAAATCAGTTGCCGGTTATGGAGCGGCGGCGAAAGGAAACACGCTGCTGAACTACGCAGGCGTTAAAGGAGATGATTTAATTCAGTACGTGGTGGATGCTGCACCGTCAAAACAAGGAAAATATTTGCCAGGCAGTCACATTCCTGTTTGCTCCGAACAAAAGATCAGAGAAACGCGACCCGATTACATAATCATTTTCCCGTGGAATTTGAAAGAAGAAATAATCGAGCAATTATCGTACGTGTCGGAGTGGAACTGTGAGTTTGTTGTGTTCGTTCCTGATACAAGATTTTACAAAGCGACGCAGATCAAAAAAGCTGCCTAGGTATTACCGGAAAACGTAAAAAAAGCTGTTCGATGAGAGCGGCTTTTTTTTTGGTCGGTTACAGCATTCGCTTATTTTCAATGAATTCCCTAAATGTTTTTTTATAGGTTTCGCCAATAGGCAGCATGGCTGTACGCACCTGTACGTTATTCTTATGCACCACGTCAATTGCGTTTAGGGCGACAATGTAGGAGTTGTGTATCCGAATAAACTTATCCGAAGGCAATTGATCTTCCAGGGTCTTTAACCTTTGAAGAGTTACAATCTTTTGCGTTTTAGTGTGAATGGTGACATAGTCTTTTAAGCCTTCAACATATAGAATATCATCGAAAACAACTTTTACTAGCTTCGTTCCATCTTTAACAAAAACAAAAGGCTGTTCGGTTGTCGGCGGTGACAAGTTAGTTTCTACAGCCGGCGTTGTCCGTTGTGCCTGCAGCCTCGTAGCCTTGTCAACTGCGCGAAGGAATCGCTCGAACGTGATGGGTTTCAATAAATAGTCAACCACATCCAGTTCATAGCCCTCCAGAGCGTATTCCGAATAGGCAGTAGTCATGATGACAAGCGGTCGTTTTCGCAATACTTTCAACAATGATATGCCTGTCAATTCAGGCATCTGCACATCCAGAAACAGAATATCCACTGAATTATTTCGAAGTACTTCAAGCGCAGCAATTGCGCTAGAGCATGCCTCAATCAGATTCAAGGTCGGTACTTTACGAACGTATTCGACCAGCAGATTTCTGGCCAGCGGCTCGTCTTCAACAATCACGCAGTTGCTTTTCATTGGAATCATTAAGATACCAATTAAGTATTAACTATGACAGGTTGAAGTTCGGGTATTGTTTGTAATTCGGGACTGTCAGCTAGAGCGATCGTAAGCTTTACAAAATATACATCGGGCTTATCTTCGACGCTCATCTTGTATTGCCCTGGATAACTCAACTCAAGTCTGCGCGTAACGTTTTGCAAACCGATCCCGGATTTTTCGGTGTTGCTTACCAGGAGAGCCTTACTATTTTCAACGGTATAAATACATTCCTTGCCCTTAAGCTGGATGTTTATTTTTATCCAGGCGTTCGCATTGTTGTTGCTTACACCATGCTTGAATGCGTTTTCCAGAAACGTTATAAAAATCAATGGTGCGATCCAGACGTTCTCCGGACTTCCATCAATATTGAATTGAATAGGGATTTGATCATTTAGGCGAAGCCGTTCCAGACTGATATAGTTTTGCATATATTCAATCTCCTTGGTTAGCAATACCCGGGGATGGTTCGAATCATAGATCATGTACCGCATCATCTGTGATAGCTTGGCAATTACTTCGGTGGTGTTTTCAGATTTTGTGTATGCCAGGTAATAGAGGTTATTAAGCGTGTTGAAAAGAAAGTGTGGATTGATCTGTGATTTGAGGAAATTTAACTCTGCGATGAGTCTCTCGTTTTCAACCTCCTTCTTTCTTGACTCAAACTCAAACCAGTCGACCGCAAAGCGGAGCATTCCTACAAACAAAACAATGAACAGCGTTACGGCCGTGATCTGGACGATGAAAAATGTGGAGTAAAAATATTCGTTTTGATGGGTGTATCCGTCCACCAAAAAACGATGCAGATGAACTCTGGCAGTAATAAGCAAAGCAAACGGAATAGAGAACTCAACAACATACCGAAGTATATTCTTCGACTTAAGCAGCCGTGGCCAGGTGTAAAAATAGTTAAGGTAAGCGATGAGCACAGTAAATACCAGTTGGACCGTAGCCGACGCGAACAGTTGTCCCCATTCGAAACCTCGCGCCCGTTGGAACATTGTAATTTGATATAAATTAAAAGAAAGGTACACGCACCAGAATGAGAGGTGTAAAAGCAGCACACGATTTCGGTGAAAGAAAAACGCCATGAGCGGATAGATTTTGATCCTAAAGGTAACCCTTCCAAAAGGATTGAGTACGTGCAATTATAACTTTTCTACCGTTCGCAAAATTCAATCGACGGATAGTGCCATTCGCTATTATCTTGCGCGACCGTCGAGCAGTTTAACGATGTGTCGAATCAAACTGGCCGATTGTCTAATATCTGACATTAAGAGGGAACTATATATTTTCTTTGCAGTTAAAGTTATCGAACCTATACTCGAAGGTTGGGTTGGAATTTTTTGAACATATAAAACCGGAAATGAAAAAAATTTTATCGCTGTGTGTGTTGTTGTTTATGGGATATCTTATCCAGGCCCAGGATGGAAAAGGCCATGCTAAGATACATGGTTCCGTTGTAGATGCTGAAACCAATCAGGCTGTTGAATTTGCCAACGTAGCCCTTTTGGATCCTGCTACCCAAAAGCCTGTCGACGGTTCCGTTGCCGACATGAATGGTGAATTCGTAATTAGTAAAGTGGCGACTGGTACTTACACCGTTGCTATCTCATTTATCGGATATGAAACGCAGACAATTGAGGGAATTGCGGTTGAAGACAAACGAGATGACGTTAATCTTGGAATTGTGAAGCTAGCTGCCAGTACCAAGGTATTAAGCGAAGTCGTGGTGCAAGGCGAAAAACAGCTCATCGAGGAAAGAGTAGATCGCACGATTTACAACGCTGAAAACGATATCACCTCACGCGGTGGAGATGCAACCGATGTTTTAAAAAGAGTACCCATGCTTTCCGTAGATCTGGATGGTAATGTAACGTTGAGAGGAAGCCAGAATATAAAAGTTCTGGTGAACAATAAACCATCTACCATTATGGCCAGCAGCGTTGCTGATGCTTTGAAACAAATCCCGGCGGAAGAAATAAAATCGGTTGAAGTGATCACTTCACCGTCGGCTAAATATGATGCTGAAGGCACGGGTGGAATCATCAACATTATCACTAAAAAGAATACGTTACAGGGCGCTACGCTCAATATCAATACGGGCATAGGTAATCGTGGATCCAATCTTGGGCTTAACGGAAATTATCGCACAAAGAAAATGGGTTTTTCTTTGGGGGGATGGGGCCGCGCGAACTATAATATAAAAGGAAGCTTCGACAACAGTCAGTTAACGAGCCAGGATCTGATGGATCCAACGTTGCCAACGAATCTCAACCTGCAGAACGCCAAAACACGAAGCAATGGTTTGTTCGGCAACTATACGCTGGGCTGGGATTATGATATCGATAAGAAAAATTCGCTGGCCGCATCTGTCCGTTTTGGAGC
>CAMLER010000069.1 GCA_946478915.1 uncultured Chryseolinea sp. | reverse complement strand
ATCTACAACTACCATGACCTTTCCGTACTTGATGTATTCGATTGCTTCATCGATGGTATTCAAATTAATTTCCATATTTCAAATATACTTTGACCCGTGGTCAGACTATTGTAACGTTAAAAGAATCTGCTGCGTTCCAACTTAATATTTACCTGAAACGATTCCCAGCTGTTTTGCAATTTCCACATCTGCGTTCTTTAGACGGGTCTGGGTTTCGACCAGTTCATCAATCTCTTCTATGGTTTTGTTTTTTTCAGCGTCTTTCAGTTTTTCTTTGTTTTCTTCGATCAGTCGCTGTACAAATCGATACTTTCTACGGAGCACATTTTGGTGCGCATGTTCGTGAATTTTTTCTTTTTCATCATGAAAAACGATATGGTATTTACCAGACCAATGCGGGCTCGCATAATGCTTTCGCGTTGTAAGTTCGGCAATCAATTTCTTCACTTCCTCGTTGCCGTTCCTGAGAAAATATGAAGAATCGATCAGTTCTCCCCTGCCCTTTGCGTTGTAAAAATCGTGATAAATAGTTCCATAATTAGGATCAGTGAATTCAAGATCCTCAAATTCAGAAATGAAATAACTTACGAGGTCGATATCTTCTTCCAGTTCGCTGTCGGCATAATTTAATAGCAGCCGGATCACTTCACGCTCCTGGATCTGCTCCATACCTCTTGCATCGAGCTTTTGACTTGAAGCGACTTCAGTTTCCAGTTCGCGAGTCGTTCCGCCCTGAAATTCTTTTCGTGCCTCAGGTTCTTTTTTCTTCCGATCCTGGATAAGTAGTTTATTCAATTCGCTAAAAATTACCGTCTCGGCAATTTTTAATAACTGGGATGTCTCTTGTATGTAGACCGATCGTTTGATAGCATCCGGGATCTGCGAAATAGTCGTAATGATCTCGCGAATAGCTTCCGCTTTTTTGATGGGATCGTGCGCCGCATCTGAAGCAAGCAGATCTATCTTAAATGAAATAAAATCCTTTGTCTGTTCCTTCAAAAACTTTTTGAAGTCTGTGCTTCCCATCTTGCGGGACATACTATCAGGGTCTTCTCCATCCGGGAGCAAAACAACTCTGACATTCATGCCACCCTTCAATATCAGATCAACTCCCCGCAGCGCTGCCTTGATTCCAGCAGCATCCCCATCGAACAAAACGGTTACATTTTCAGTAAAGCGATGCAAAAGCCTTATCTGGTCTTCTGTCAGAGCTGTTCCGGAGGAAGCCACAACGTTATCGATACCCGCTTGGTACATCGATATAACATCTGTATATCCTTCAACCAGATAGCTGAAATTTTCCCTGCGAATAGGATTTTTCGCCTGATACATTCCATAGAGAATATTACTCTTATGGTAAATTTCCGTCTCTGGCGAGTTGATATATTTCGGTTGATCCTTCTCTTTCGTGAGAATGCGCGCACCAAAGGCGACCACTTTGCCGGCCAGGTTGTGCACAGGAAAAATCACCCTTCCCCGAAAGCGATCATAATATCGCGAGGCGTCCGTCTGTGTTTCTTTTTTGATAACAAGACCGGCTTTTTCAAGCATCTCTACGCTATGCCCGCTCGATACTGCTTTCAAACGAAAGTGATCCCAGCTATTTATGGCATACCCTAATTCAAAATGCTCAATAGTCCGGTCGTTGAACCCACGCTCTCGAAAATAGCTAAGTCCAATGCTCCGTCCTTCTTCTGTGTCAAACAGCAATTGCTTGTAGTGATCTTTTGCGAAGGCCATGACAATGTACAGACTATCGCGATCGGTCTGCTGCAACTGTTGATCGTGACTTACAACATCCTCTTTAATCTCCACACCGTATTTCTTGCCGAGGTAACGCAATGCCTCTACGTAACTCAGCCCTTCGTGCTCCATCACGAAGCTGATGCCATCCCCGCCCTTTCCGCTGCTGAAATCTTTAAAAATACCTTTTGAAGGGACTACATAGAATGAGGCTGTTTTCTCATTGGTAAACGGACTGAGTGCTTTGTAATTCTGGCCGGACCGTTTTAAGGTCACAAAATCGCTTACAACATCTATGATGTCTATGCGGTTCTTGATCTCATCTATTGTAGCGCGGGAAATCAAGGCTGGGTTAATCCTTCGTTTTATATGTATACAGGACCATGAATGTCGGTCCAAAGATAAAGGTTAGGGCGTTGAAAATGCGTCGTCGAATTACTTTTGTCTTTTTTCGGTTAAAATATAAGAGCGTTCACTTTTACCAAAGGCTTATATCGTATACGGGGTTTGCAAGGACGTTGGTAATCGTGAATAATCAACTTTTATGGACTAAATTGCCCCGGATTTCGCGGCTTTTTTGATCGCATCATTAATTTTTAAACGTTTCATGACCCAATCGGAAATACTGCAAGCACTAGCAACGGTAGAAGATCCAGACCTTAAGCGAGACCTCGTAAGCCTTAATATGATTCGGGATGTAAAAGTTTCTCCCGATAAAATAGCTTTCACGGTTGTTTTAACGACGCCTGCCTGTCCCTTAAAGGAAAAAATCAGGCAAGACTGCGAAGACGCTGTCCGTAAGGTAGTTGGCCCAAATGTTTCCCTGGATATTTTTATCACCTCATCCGTAACTACGCTCCGCGATAATGCTCCCTTACTCCCGAAAGTAAAAAATATTATCGCTGTAGCTTCGGGTAAAGGAGGTGTCGGGAAATCAACGGTAACGACCAATTTGGCCGTCGCGCTCTCCGAGGCCGGTGCTAAGGTAGGCCTTATCGATGCAGATATCTACGGTCCTTCTATTCCTACCATGTTCAATTGCGAGTTTGAACAGCCAGCCGTCAGGCAGGTAAACGGGAAAAATATCATAATTCCGGTAGAGAAATATGGAGTGAAACTGATCTCGATTGGATTTCTCACAGCACCCGATAGCGCGGTGGTTTGGCGAGGACCAATGGCAAGTTCTGCGCTCAAACAGTTTTTTGCCGACGCTGATTGGGGTGAACTTGATTACCTGCTCATCGACCTGCCACCTGGTACGAGCGATATTCACCTTACCCTTGTGCAGACTGTACCCGTAACGGGTGCTGTTATTGTTACGACACCACAGAAAGTTGCACTTGCTGATGCGATCAAAGGATTGGCGATGTTCAAGCAGCCCCAGATAAATGTCCCCGTCCTGGGTGTGATAGAGAATATGGCCTATTTCACACCCGAAGAGCTGCCGGATAACAAGTATTATATTTTTGGAAGAGACGGTGGCAAGAACTTATCAGAAAAGTTCAATGTTCCGTTGCTAGGCCAGATTCCTCTGGTACAGGGAATACGTGAGAGCGGCGACAGCGGCCTGCCTGCAGTGATGAAAGATGGTCCTACTGCTGAGGCTTTCAAGGATCTTGCTGAAACTTTGGCTCGCCATATTGCCATAAGAAATGCTAACTTTACTCAAACAAAAAAGGTCGAATTAAAAGTCTGATGAGCACAATGGAAGAACTAGCCAGGAAGATCGAATCCTCCCTTGATTCAATCCGTCCCTACCTCAAAGCCGATGGAGGGGATGTCAAGGTCAATTCAATCTCTGAAGACAATGTTGTCCAACTGGAATTCGTCGGTGCTTGTGGTAATTGCGGCATGTCAACCATGACCTTCAAAGCTGGCGTGGAAGCCGCCATTAAAAGAGATGTTCCTGAAATTAAGTCGATCGAGGTAGTTAACCTTATTCCCTTAAAGTAACAACTTTCCAAGGCACAAGGCCGCGCGTTAAATCCACGGCTGATATCCAGCCCCGCACTGCAGCCAATTTGGTCTCCACTTTCGCTATATTTGGAAGTTATCAATCGTTGACCTAGTACTATTTGTGCGGCTGATTATACTTTTTTTTCGATTCCTGATCCCGCTGGTTCTCACCATTACTACTTTTTTTGCAGGTGCCCAGGATCGTTGTGGAACTGTCGAATACATGAAAAGTCTTCACGGCGAATCTTTCGGAGAAAATCGCGAACAATTTGAACGTTGGATGGACCGGCGCTTGCGCGCCAAAAAGCCTCGCGATTTGCAGCGGCAGCAGGCAATTTTTCAAATTCCCGTAGTAGTTCATGTCATCCATGCAGGTGAACCAATCGGCACGGGCAGAAACATCAGCGATGCCCAGATCCTTTCGCAGATCGCTGTACTTAATAAGGATTATCAACGGCTAAACTCCGATGCGACCATGACGCCGGCCGAATTCCAGGGAGTCGCTGGTAGCCTTGACCTCGAGTTTGTACTGGCAAAACAAGATCCGGAGGGATTTGCGACAAATGGGATCGTACGTGTCCAGGGACCACAAGCGTCATGGTCGATAAATGAAAATTACAATCTTAAGGCCATGAGCTATTGGCCTGCAGAGGAATATTTCAACATTTGGGTGTGCGATTTGACAGGAATTCTGGGTTACTCCCAGTTTCCCGTATCTGGATTGCCCGGCCTGGAAAATTCGTCGGGCAATCGTCTGACTGACGGGATCGTTATTGCTTACAAAGCGTTCGGCTCGAACGAAGGTGGTGGTAGTTTTGACCTTCTGGCAAAGTACAACCAGGGAAGAACTACCACCCATGAAGTCGGTCACTTTCTCGGTCTCCGACACATCTGGGGCGATGACGAGGGCGGCTGCGATGGAACCGACTATGTCGATGACACACCCAATCAAAGTGGTAATTCAACGGGGTGCCCCGATCATCCGCGGGTCACTTGCGGGGTAACCTCCATGTATCAGAACTTTCTGGATTATACTGACGACACATGCATGAACCTCTTTACCCGGGGACAAATCGATCGCATGACTGAAGTGCTGCAGAATAGTCCGAGACGGGCGAGCCTTTTGACTTCACCCGGACTTGCAGATCCAATACCCGTCGCCAACGATATGGGTATACGTGCTGTCATCGCTCCGTTGAGCGGTGAATGCGCAGCAACCGTTGTTCCTGTCATCGAAGTGCGAAACTATGGAAGCAGTGCTGTAACTACTGCCCAAATCAATTTCAGCATAAATGGAGTTGTGGTCGAATCGAAGGACTTTACCTTTAGTCCTGCACTTGCTACGCTGCAGAGCACGACTGTCAATTTTGCACCTGCTTCGTTCAACAGTGGGCTACACGAAATTGAATTTGAAGTCATTTTAGTCAACGGCGTGTCCGATCAGCAGAGTATCAATAACGAACTAATAAGAACCGTACTTATTCCGGAAACCACAATGCTTCCTATAACGGAAAATTTTGATGTCTTTCCAATGAACTGGCAAATTGTAAATCCTGATGAGAAAACAACATGGCAGCCAGCCACCGCTCCAAATGACGACCCTTCCAATATCGCGGTAAAAATGGATTTTTATAACTACGAAGATAATCTTGGTGAGATTGATTTGCTGATCACACCCGTGTTCGATCTCTCAAGCGAACCAGTTGCGCTGCTTCTTTTTGATGTTGCTTATGCGCGCTTCCAAAACGACAATGATGGACTCAAGGTCGTGGTATTATCGAATTGCAGTGCAGACGTAAACCAGGGAACCGTCGTCTACGAAAAATACGGCGCGGATCTACAAACGCGATCACCAACCTCAAATGAGTTTAACCCAACTAATGAGTCCCAGTGGCGGACAGAATTTGTAGACCTAAGCAGTTTCGTCGGTCAAAGCAATCTTCAACTTGCCTTTGTCGGAGTTAATGACTGGGGTAACAACTTATACCTTGATAACATTACTCTAATAAGCACGCCATTGAATGACATTGCCTTGCAGGAGGTCACATCACCGCGACCTGTTATCTGCACCGAAACTATTTCACCAAGAGTGCGCATTCAAAATGGAGGCACGCTTGTGGCATCTGTTAAAGTACGGATCACCGTTAACGCGCAAAATTCAATTATCGAAACTTTTTCAGGACTGAACCTTTTGGGTGGTACTGCAACGGAACTGGAGCTTTCGCCAATCACACTAGAGCCGGGTCAGAATACAATTTATGTAGAACTATTGGAACCCAACGGAGTGCCTGATGCAAATCCTTCAAACAATTCGATCACCCTTTACGCCGAGGTCAATGATAAAGACGATCAGGTGCCCACCAGGGAAGATTTTGAAGGTGACTATCAGGATATGTGGACGGCCATTAATCCTACCGGAGGTATGGAGTGGCAAACTATCAACCTGGGTTATAGTACTGCTCTATATGTGAACGGGTACAATAATGACATTATCGGCGACAAGAGCTGGTTGGTAAGCCCTGTCCTTGATTTTTCAAATGCGACGGAGGCGAGTATGATCTTGAATCTTTCCTATGCCTTCAGAAGCAACATTATTGATCGTCTGCATATTCTTGTCTCTAAGGATTGTGGCCTTAATTATTCAGATACCATTTATAACGTCGCGCGTACAGCACTCGCCAGAGGGCAATCGTCATCGGATAGCTGGCGGCCCGAGGAAACGCAATGGCAGAATTTATCATTTGACCTCAGCAAGTTTGCAGGCCAGAATGAGGTGAGGATTGCCTTGGTGTTCACCAATGGTAATGGTAATAATATTTATGTCGATAATGTTGAATTTTACCTCATGAGGGATCCAAAATTGAAGTATGATCCGTTTGAACCTCGCTTTGCGTTTTCGGTATATCCCAATCCGGTTTCGTTGAGTTCCGATCCACCCTTGAACGTAACATTTAATCTGCCGGAAAAGGAAACGGTGCTGATAGAAATGATCGACATGAATGGCCGGGTCGTGCTTCGCGAACAGCCAGCAAATGTTTTAAATCAGACGTACGAATTTTTTGTACCGGACGTTCCTACAGGTACTTATCTGATCAGAGCAATAACCGCGGACAAAGTTTTCACAGATAAGGTAACTATTGTAAAATAGGTACATTGTTTTGGCGTAAGGACAATATGCGTTTATCTTTCCGATAAAATATTTTTTAATGTCGAACAACAAGAAGGTGGCTATTTTATACGGCGGACGCTCCGTCGAGCATGCCGTTTCCGTTAACTCAGCACGCAACATTTTTGAATTTATTGACAAGGCAAAGTATGATCCAGTTCCGATTGGAATCAGTAAGGATGGACGATGGTTCCGAACGGGAACTGTAAGCAAAGAAATCGAAAAGGGTGAACCACTTGGCCTCATTCTTAACCCGGCTGAACCAGGTTTTATGTTGCTCTCTAATGGTGAGCGCTTCAAAGTCGATGCTTTCTTTCCTGTGTTGCATGGAACAGACGGAGAAGACGGGAGCATTCAGGGCCTGATCAAAGCCATGGACATCCCAATGGTGGGAACTGGTGTGCTGGGTTCCGCGCTGTCAATGAATAAGATTGTAGCGAAACGATTAATGAAGCAGGCAGGCTTGCCGGTCACTGACTTCCTAAGTTTCGGTTACCAGGAAAAGGAAAAACTTAAATTCGCGACCATCTCGAAAAAGTTAGGCCTACCTTTCATGGTGAAGTCTGCGAGTCTTGGCTCGTCGGTAGGTGTTTCCAAAGTAAAAACCAAAGCAGATTTTGCAAAAGCAATCGAGGAAGCATTCAGGTATGATGATGAAATCCTCATCGAAGAATTTGTTACCGGACGTGAAATTGAGTGCGCGGTTCTTGGTAACACACCTGCAGAGGCATCCAACCCTGGTGAAATTGTAATTAGCAAAAGTTACGAATTTTATACTTTTGACGCGAAGTATGTAGACCCGGAGGCAGTTCAGATTCACGTTCCGGCAAAGCTTTCAAAACCAATTGCCGAAAAAATCCGGGCTGTATCGAAAAAAGCTTTTGAGATACTCCATTGCCAGGACTTTTCAAGGGTCGATCTTTTCCTCGACAAAAAAGGAAAGATTTATATCAATGAAATCAATACTATTCCCGGGTTTACGAACTCCAGCATGTATCCTATGATGTGGAAGGAAAGGGGCATTAGCTTCTCTGACCTGATAACAAGGCTACTTAACCTCGCAGAGGAGCGTTATAACCGGGGGAAAAGGATTGAACGCGACTTTCAGTCTTCGTTAAAATTCTGATCTTGTATATTTGCTGCAATCGAATGTTCATCCATGAAGTTTAGCATTTTAAAATTGAAGAGAAACACGTTGGGTGGGGTGCTGATTCACATGTTTCTGGCAGCGTGTCTTCTGGGTGCACTCTGCTTTGTCTATTTTTTCTTCTACCTGCCGAAGACCACCAATCACGGAGAAAGCATTACCGTTCCAAATATAGAGGGAATGCAACTTGACCAGCTGGATGATTTCCTCGTAAAAAGGAACCTTCGCTACGAAATTAACGATTCTGCATATTCTGAAGATCATCCACCGCTCACGGTCTTGAAACAATATCCACATGCCGGAGCCAAAGTAAAAGAAGGGAGAAATATCAGCATATCAATCAATCGTCTCACTCCTCCCACTGTTCCGGTACCAAATCTGGTGGACGGTTCTGTTGTCAATGCCGATGCAGTTTTAAAAAGTAATGAACTACGCCGCGGCAAAATAGAGCTTGTTTCAGGACCTTTCAATGTTGTCAAGGAAATGAAATATCAGGGACAGGTGATCGAAGCCTCGGAGCGCGTTCCCAAAGGATCTGTAATCGATCTTGTCGTTATGGATGGTGGCAGCAAGAATTTCGAAGCGCCTGATTTTACAGGCAAAGATCTGGAAGATGCAAAGGTCGTCATCTTTGGTTCCAACCTCAACCTCGGAAACGTCATGATCATCGGAGACACTACTGGCGGTGCGGTTGTCCTTCGCCAGAAGCCTGAACCGAACGAAAATATTCAGGTAGGCGATGTCGTTGATCTGTGGATAGGTAAAGCCGATACTGAAATTCCCGATGACGAACAACGCGACAATTAATACTAAACTCAAAAAAAATTCAGCTGAATCCCGCAGACTATTTAGCTATCTGTGCGTCTGCCTGTCATTAGTGATTGTACTCGGTGTAAGTTCAGCATTCGCGCAACTACGGGTGTACCCGCTGCCAGATAAATCACCACCACTTGAAAAACAAAGGAAATCGAAGAACACTGGAAGCCGCACAAAAGAAATCAATCCACGATCGCTTCCTTTTTGGGATGATTTTTCCTGGACTCAAGTCAACAAAAAGGGCGACACGCTTTCGAATTATCCCGTAGACTCCCTATGGTTGCATAACAATAGTGTCTGGATCAACAATGGTTTGGGGCTGAACCCACCCTCCATAAATGTCGCGACGTTCAATGGTTTAAATGCATCACAGAATCCCTACAGCGATCAGATACTTGCCAATGGGTTTAGAGACACACTCATGTCACAACCAATAAGGTTGGACGAGGTTGCCATTGGAGAGCGAAGCACAGTATACCTGAGTTTCTTTTATCAGTGGGCCGGGAATGGCGAGCCACCCGATGCTGACGATTATCTGCAGGTAGATTTTAAGAACGACCAGGGGATCTGGGAAAGCGCCGCGACTATCAGAACAAAAGCTTCATTGGAGGAAAACGTATTTTACGATACCCTTATCAAGGTGGATGGGGAACGTTTTTTTCACGATAGCTTTCAGTTCCGCTTTCGAAACTATGGAAGACTTTCGGGACCATATGACACATGGCATCTTGACTATGTATACCTGAACAAAAATCGAACAGCAGAAGATCGGTTCCTTCCGGATCGGAGCATAATCTCGACGCTGACGAATATGTTCAGCGGATACCGGGCGATCCCGTACCATCATTTCCTGGAGAACAGAATGATATCCTCCCCGACATTTGACGTGTTTAACATTCAAAATGATACATCAACGTTGTCTTATTCAACAGCGGGAACGTTTATCCATTTTAAGGATGGCGTGGCTTCCATTCCGTACGTCGTCGATCCTTTAGGAGGCGCGGGCACCTCTCCCATCGATGGTGCCACCGGTGTTATTTTTCAACGCCAGCGAAAAACGGTTACACTTCAATATGTACCCGATGCAAATGACGCGTCGCAGTTTGATGAAGATGCCGATTCTGTTCTGGTGAATCTTAAGGTTCAACTCTTCACTGGAGATACATTCAATCCAGAGACCGGAGAATTTGCCAACGATTATGATCCCGCGATATTTCGGCCCTTGGACTTCAGAAGTAACGATACCCTGCGCGCAGATTATATGCTCGCCGATTATTATGCGTATGATGATGGCGATGCGGAGTATTCTGTGGGCCTTACTGCATTTGGCAATCGGGCAGCGTATCAGTTTGACATGCTTCTGACTACGCCTGATACGCTGATTGGATTTGACATCTACTACCCTGACTACGGAATTACCAATAACCTTACAGTTGATTTTACGGTCTACAACGATGATGGAGGATTGCCTGGAATTAGTCTTTACACGCTGCCAAGTTTTACTATTCAAAGAAATGGATTAAACAAATTTGAGAAAGTGCGCTTTGGGGATCCGTTCCTCGTTGAAAACAGGTTCTATATTGGGTGGAAAGCACCTGTGGGGGGAACCTTCAAAGTCGGACTCGACACAAATAATGATTCTGGTGCTAAACTTTTTGTCAACACAAACGGCACATGGGTTCAAAATACCGATATACTCGGAAGCGTCATGATACGGCCTGTTTTTGGTGGTAGTGATAATATTATCACAGGGCTGCCCGAAGAAGAATTGCAATCACAAATTTTCCCAAATCCAAATGACGGAAAATTCTTTGTTCCAAATACTTTTGAAATACTGGATGTGAGTTCGGTGACAGGCCAGCACATCGGGTTCATGACTACATCTTACGACGACAGACAACTGGTGCAGTTGGCCACGACGTCAGGTGGTCTATACATCATTAAATTGAGAAGCGGCGCTACCATATTTTCGTCCAAGATCGTTGTGAGGTGACCGAGTTTAACTCTTTCTAATCTTTAGATCTTTTTCTGTAAATCGTTCCTGATTTCCTACAGCAGATGTGCTATTTTTAGGCTCATTTTTAATATGTCCCTTCACCGTCCGTTAATTCTTGCGTCATCTTCTCCACGTCGTCAGTACCTCATGAAAGAGGCAGGCTTCAACTTCACTGTAGAGAAGCCTGATGTTGATGAATCTTTTCCTGCTGAGCTTCCATCAGAGCAGGTTGCAAAATACCTGGCTGAAAAGAAGGCTGAATATTTTCGTCTCGCCATGAAAAATGAAATTGTTCTAACAGCGGATACCATAGTTGTTCTTGAAGACAAAATTTTGAATAAACCTTCGGATCGCATTGAAGCCATTTCCATGCTTCGTGAACTCGCGGGCAATACACACAGGGTTATTACCGGGGTTTGTATCATGTCAATGGAAAGAGAGGAAAGTTTTGACGATACCACCGAAGTAACTTTCCAGAAGCTTACACAACAGGAGATAGAGTATTACGTGGACAACTATAAACCCTATGATAAGGCCGGTGCTTATGGCGCGCAGGACTGGATTGGAATGGTTGCCATTCAAAAAATTGTTGGCAGTTACTTCAACGTTATGGGGTTACCCATCCACAAAGTATACCAACACCTTATCAGTTGGTAGATGAAGAAGATCTGGAAATTTCTTATCACGCATCTGAAGGAAGATTTCAATGCAAGGCAATATATCATTGCATTTGTTCTTGTCACAGTAGTCTTAACTTTCAATTATACCTATGATCTCAATGATGTTGTGCTTAAGAGTAAGACAGGACTGACCAAATTTGGCGCTTACTTCCTTTTCTATAGTATTCCCTACTACCTGATCCTGTTGCCGGTACACGCATCATCCAAAAACAAATTTTTTCTGGATCCGACATTCTGGGTGAAAAGCCTGGTGGGCATATCACTGTTGGCGCTTGACAGCAGTGTTCCCTATTTAAGAGAATGGATCATGATGGCTTTTGAGCCCGGCGTGCAGGTTTGGGCCTACAAGGTAATTGTTAACATGGCCAGCATCTTTACAGTAGTGATACCGTTGTGGTTAATCTACAACAAGTATGACAAGAACAGCAATCTTTATTATGGTTTATACCCAAAGCGGTTCGATACACGCCCGTATTTTCAAATGCTCTTGATCATGCTGCCGATACTGGTGGCCGCTTCTTTTCTGCCGAGCTTTTTGAAGCAGTACCCGATGTACAGAACATCGGAAGCGCATATCTTGCTGGGTGTTCCAGAGTGGTTAACCGTCTTTGCTTATGAGTTTGCTTACGGGTTTGATTTTATTACGGTAGAACTATTATTCCGCGGTTTCATGGTAATAGGAATGGCGCAGATTCTTGGGCGGCATGCCGTACTATCAATGGCCGTTATCTATTGTTTCCTGCATACAGGTAAGCCGCCTGGTGAGGCAATTAGTTCGATATTTGGTGGCTATCTACTGGGTGTAATTGCGTACGAAACGAAAAGCATATGGGGCGGCGTTATCGTGCATGTAGGTATTGCGTGGATGATGGAGCTGATCGGTTTTTCGCAGAAGATGTAAACCATTAATGCAACTGCACTCGCCGTTGTAAAATTGCCATTTCAATTTAGCTGGTGAAATCAAGATTCAATGACGCCAAAACGAACAACCGTCCATTGTGACATGATTTAAATCTCGAAGGATGATGATCATGATCATTTGTTCTTAATTCGGGAATCAAGTTGTTTATTGTGTTATTTGGTAATTACGGTGACAATAGGTTGATCACCGATCGTTTGGCTTTCTTATTTTTTGATATAGTGTGGTTGTGACTTTGCGTCAGTCATTCTGATCTTTCCTGCCTTTTTGCTGCCGCAGCCGTGCGTAATTTTTTCCCAACCTATATGAAAAAAACCGTTCTACTTTCATCGTGTATGCTTTTTGCATGCGCCTTGCTTAGCGCACAACCTCTGATTATTGATGATGCAATACAGGGCACAGGCCTTAACCAACACAACTATGTTGGTGCAGGCTGGATTCATGGAACCACTACGCCAACATTTCACAACAGCACTCTTTCCGCTTCAAAGGTTACGGGTTCATATGTAACAGTCAGTTTTGAAGGACAAAAATTCGATTGGTATACAGAAAAGAAAAATACTCACGGAATAGC
>CAMLER010000068.1 GCA_946478915.1 uncultured Chryseolinea sp. | reverse complement strand
TCATTGTACTTGTAAGCACCCCATTGCTTGGGTTCTTTATTCAAAATGATCGTCCACTCATTTTCGCCAGGGATAGTGAATAATGAATATTTCCCGGCAGGTACATCCTTGCCTTCCAATTTTACAGGTTTGTCGAATTCGATAGTAGTCGCTTCATTGGCACCAGTTCTCCAAACCTGTCCAAACGGCTCCTTGCCACCCAACATCTTTCTGCCACGGGCAGACGGCTGGCAATACACGATCTTTACATTAGCGGCTCCAACCTTTCCTTCTACCGTAGCCTGTGGGCTCAGCGGTTTTTCCTGGGCAACGACAAATGACGAGAATATCGTCGCGAAGGCCATCATTAAAAAAGTAATTCTTTTCATAATTGTTTCATTTGAGATTTAGTTAAGGGATTTATACGTGAAAATGCCCCGAGTAGTCGGGGCATTTCCTTCCTATTATATAACAACCTGTAAACTAAGTTAAGAACGGCAGAATTTCAATTTTGGTTTGCCGCCCCTGTAAAATTTTTGCCTCAACGCCTTTTACTTTCCGAAAGGATTCAGGGACGACAGGGCCCGTTTTCCACCCCCCATTTTATTCATTGTCTTCATCAGCTTTCGCATATCGCTGAACTGCTTCAATAACTGATTAACTTGCTGGATCGATGTTCCGCTGCCGGCGGCAATCCTGTTCTTTCTACTTCCATTAATAATATCGGGATTTTCTCGCTCCTGAAGCGTCATTGCACGAATGATCGCTTCAATCGGCTTGAAAGAATTATCGTCAATATCAACATCCTTCATTGCTTTTCCCATTCCAGGGATCATACCAAGAAGGTCCTTCATATTGCCCATTTTCTTGACCTGCTCCAACTGGGTAAGGAAGTCATTAAAATCAAACTGATTTCTTCTGAGCTTTTTGTTAAGTCGCGCCGCTTCTTCTTCATCAAAAACCTGCTGCGCTTTCTCGACGAGGGACACTACATCACCCATACCCAGGATTCTGCTAGCCATACGATCGGGATAAAAACGGTCGATCGCATCCATTTTTTCTCCCAGGCTCATAAACTTGATGGGCTTGTCAACTACCCGTCGAATCGACAAAGCAGCTCCACCCCGGGTGTCACCATCCAGTTTGGTCAGCACCACACCATCAAAATTTAATCTATCGTTAAAAGTCTTTGCCGTGTTTACGGCGTCCTGACCGGTCATTGAGTCGACCACAAAAAGCGTTTCAGAGGGATTCAGCGCTTTCTTCAGGTTAGCGATTTCATTCATCATCGCATCATCCACAGCCAAACGACCCGCCGTATCGACGATAACTACCCTGAAATTGTTCTTCTTAGCGTGATCAATTGCATTTTTTGCAATCTGGACAGCGTCTTTGCTTTCAGGTTCTGCATAAACCTCTACTCCAACCTGACCACCAAGCACTTTCAATTGGTCAATAGCCGCCGGACGATAGATATCACAGGCTACCAACAATACAGAGCGGCCTTGCTTTTTTAGGTAATTAGCGAGTTTGCCCGAAAATGTCGTTTTACCAGAGCCCTGCAAACCTGCAATGAGAACGATAGAAGGATTTCCTTCAATCTTTATGTCGACGCTCTGGCCACCCATCAGCCCGGTCAGTTCGTCGCTGGTAATCTTAACGAGCAATTGACCAGGAGAAATTGCGGTAAGCACATTTTGGCCAAGCGCCTTTTCCCTTATTTCGTCAGTTACTTCCTTCGCAACTTTGTAGTTAACATCGGCGTCGATCAAGGCTTTTCTGATCTCCTTTACCGTTGACGCAACGTTGATTTCCGTGATCCTTCCCTGGCCTTTTAATGTTTGAAAGGCCTTTTCCAGCTTAACACTTAAATTATCGAACATGGATCGCTTTTATTAAATGGATAGTTTTGTGAGCCTGCAAAGTTACAGGGAGGCAGGCTAAAGAAAAAATGGATTGACCTGCTCCCTCACCCGTTTTTTTAAGAGGGCTGAGGCGTTTTGAAGCGACCTTTTTTCGGACGTCTCGGGATCCACAAGACAGATTACCTTACTGATGCCCATCAATTCAGTTTTTGATTGTGGTAGTTCGTTTTTTCCAACAATAACGATTAAGGGTTTTTTATGGGTGACACAAAGGTCTGCCACTCCTTTAACCACTTTTCCTGAAAGGGTTTGCTCATCCATCTTCCCCTCGCCTGTGACGACTAGATCGCTGTTCTTAACTAGCTCCTCAAGGCCTATAAAATTGATAATGAATTCGATGCCTGAACGGAATTCTATATTGAAAAATATTTTTGCACCCCCGCCCAGTCCGCCGCCAGCCCCGGCGCCAGGAAAGTTCAAATCGATTCCTGTTTGATCCTGGACCACCCTCGCTAAATTTCTCAACCCTTTGTCCAGATGTTCAATATCCGACGGTGTAGCACCTTTTTGGGGCCCGAAAACGTAAGCTGCGCCATTTACTCCATAAAAAGGATTGCTGACGTCACAGATGGCTGTTACCGATACGCTATTCGTCCGCGGGTGAAGGTTGGTTAAATCGACAGAGCGAATCGAAGCAAGGTTTTGGCCGATGGGTTTCAGGGGGTTTCCCGACGCATCAAGAAACCGCCCGCCTAACGCCTCTCCCATTCCCATACCCCCATCGTTGGTTCCACTTCCACCGACACCCAGTATGATGGAAGTTACACCCCGATCAAGAGCGTGGACAATCAATTCGCCCGTTCCGTATGTTGTACCGATCAGCGCATTGCGCTCTTCAGGTTTCAACAATTGCAACCCTGACGCTACTGACATCTCTATGAACGCAGTTTTGCCGTCACCCGACAGACCATAATAAGCCTCGATCGGTCGGAAGAACGGATCATGGACCTGCATCCTGATAATTTTGCCGTTGCTGAATTCTGTTAGCATGTTACTCGTTCCTTCCCCACCATCGGCCATCGGAATAGACTTGATATCCAATTCCCGAGCAGACTCGCGCAACGCTTCTTCGATGGCAAGGCAAACATTGGAAGCATCAAGCGATCCTTTAAACTTATCAGGGGCAAGCAGGATCTTCATTCAGTTTAAGAAATATCGGAACCGATCATCATAAATTCCGGAATGGATAATATGGAAAAACTTCGCCGGCTTTGAACTGTGTTTGTTCCGCGGGCAATTCTAAAAATCCAGTAACGTTTTTGAGGTTAACGAAGTCTCCCGATCCTCCGCCCGCATAGGGATAGGCCCAGAGTTTTCCATTTTCAATCCTTACTTCGACCTGAAGGAAATAGGTGAGGTTTGGTGGAAAAGAAAAATCGTTGGCCAGAGTGGCTGAAAGATTATGCTGTGCAACGTTCAGGCTCTTCGTTATCCACGGCTTAACGTATCTGTAAAAGCACATATATGTCGAAACAGGATTCCCAGGCAGGGCAAAAACAATTTTCCCTTTTGCGCTGGCTCCAAACCAAAACGGTTTGCCCGGGCGCTGTTCAACGCGGTGGAAAAGTTTTTTAACTCCCAATTCTTCGAAAACTTTTGGGATAAAATCGAATTTACCTTTTGACACGCCACCCGACAAGATCAATACTTCATGATCGTGCAATACGCTTTTAAGGGAATTTAACAAAACAGACTCGTCATCCGGAAAATGAAAATGACGAGAATCCCAATTCAACAATCGCATTCCGGCTTCTATTGCATAGGTGTTTGATCGTCGGATCTGATGCGGCAATGGGACATCTTTTATATCAACCAATTCATTGCCGCTCGAAATGATGGCAGTTTTTGGCATCCCGTAAACATCCACTTCCGTTTTTCCAACCGAGGCCAGCAATGCAACTTCGGCCGCTGAAAGCAATATCCCTGGTTCTAACAATACATCATTTTCTTTACAATCAATTCCTTTTCTATGAACATTCTGTCCAACGTCAACATTGTCGTTCATTACATGGGCCACCTTATCCCTTATCTCAAGATCCTCATACTTAATAACCGCATCTGTGTTCCCTGGAAGGATGGCACCCGTCATAACCTCAACACATGCAGTCTCTAAATTCAGAGTTGCTTTTGGACTCCCCGCTGCCTGCACAAATTCAATGGGAAAATTTCTGATTCCGCTTTTAAATGCCTTGTGATCAATAGCAATTCCATCCATTGAAACTCGGTCGAATGGAGGAAAGGACCTATCTGCTCTTATTGTTTCTGCCAATACGCGATTCACCGATTGCTGCAACGGGATTTTTTCAACGCGAGGATAGTAGAGGTTGGAAAAGATAATATCGGCGGCTTCTGTAACAGTCACGATCTATTTATTTTAATTTACGCTCGACATTCTACGCATCATCGGATTGTCGTGAGGCAATTGTATAATATGAGTAAAAAGCAATTTACACACATTTCCAGGGAAGGAAATCCTCAAATGGTAAATGTTTCAGAAAAAAAAATAACGCGCCGACTTGCAGAGGCGGAGGCAACTGTGGATGTTGGCGATGAAATATTAGCCTTGATCCACGACGATGAGTTGATCACTAAAAAAGGACCTGTTTTCCAAACAGCAATTATAGCGGGCGTTATGGGTGCGAAGAAGACTGCAGAGCTAATACCGTTTTGCCATCCCTTACAGCTGGAAGACTGCCAGGTTAAAATTAAGGTTGTTGATAAGATCATTGTCATTCAGTCAACAGCAATAATCACAGGTAAGACAGGAGTTGAAATGGAAGCATTGACCGCCGCATCTGTTGCTGCGCTAACCGTGTATGACATGTGCAAGGCTATCTCCCACAATATATCCATTCGCGAAGTCAGGCTCATGGCGAAGTCCGGAGGTAAAAAAGATTTTAAACGACAGTAACATATGACATTTCGCCGGCGCCTTTACCTCATTCTAAGCCCTGATGAGAGAGGTGGAATAATTGAAAGAATATTTGAGTTTGTCTTGATTGCAATGATTATCCTAAACATCCTATTCATTGTAGTGGATTCCATTCCAAGTGTTCATGTCCCCTATGAACCTCTTTTCAACGGATTCGACACGTTTTCACTGATTTTTTTTACGGTTGAATATATCGCAAGGGTGTACTCGATTGTCGAAAATCCAAAATACGCCCAGCCTATACGCGGAAGACTAAGATACATGGGACGCCCTATTGCTATAATCGACCTGCTCGCCATACTACCGTTTTACTTCAAATTCATGACGATCGATCTCCGTTTTCTCCGAATATTCAGGCTGATGGGTTTGTTCAGAATGTTTAAGATCGCACGTTACTTGCATGCACTTAAAATTTTCCAGCGCGTTCTTAAGGATCGCAAGGAACAACTTGTCCTTAGTTTCATTTTCATTTTATTCATACTTATTGTCATTTCATTCATAATGTTTTATGTTGAGAATGCAGCACAGCCGGAAAAGTTTAGCAGCATACCTGAGACTATGTGGTGGGGTATAGCCACTCTCACCACCGTGGGGTATGGTGATGTTGTGCCGATCACCTCGCTTGGAAAATTTTTAGGCGGAATTTTTGCTATTGCTGGCGTAGGGCTCCTTGCGCTTCCCGCTGGTATTCTTTCGTCAGGATTTTTCGAAATGCTTCATGTTAAAGGCACCGAGTCGAAATCAGCGAAAGTTTGTCCGCATTGTGGAAAAACAATTAATTGAAAATGAAACAGACTTCTCGATCACTTAACGGTTTGGTATTATCAGGAGGAAAAAGTACAAGGATGGGGCACGACAAAAGTCTCATCCAGTACCACGACGTTTCCCAACGGGAATATTTGTTTAACATGCTGAGGAATTTTTGCGCGTCCGTATTCACTTCTTGTAAAATTACGGATACCGTACCCATACGTTTTAATCCACTTCCCGATCAATATAAGTTCGACAGTCCATTAAATGGTATCCTCACGGCATTCTCGCATGATGCGATCGCCGCGTGGCTTACTGTTCCTATCGACATGCCTTTAATAGACGTCGAAATAATATCACACCTGATCAGCAAGCGAGACCCGGCGAAAATAGCAACCTGCTTCTACGATTCGGATGGAAAAAATCCCGAACCGCTTGTTGCGATCTGGGAACCGCGGGCGTATCCGTTAATGATGGATTTCTACAAGAGCGGTAAGATCAGTCCGCGTGATTTTCTGAAAAATGCAGACACCAATATCATTCAGATCCCTAATCGGAATGCGCTGGTAAACATTAACAGTCCGGAAGAATTGGATAAATTCAGATCCGACTCTGCTCATTTATCATAAAAAATAGTAAGCTCAACGCGCCGGTTAAGTGCACGCTTTGCCGCACTACCATTGTCGTTTAGTGGCTCCCTCATTCCTTTGCCCTCAACTGAGATCCTCGAGTCGCTGATACCTCTTGCTGTGAGGTAATCTTTTATTTTTTGGGCCCGCATATGAGATAGCTTCATATTAAAATGATCGGAGCCCAGATTGTCGGTATGTCCTACAAGCTTCAGCCGGAGTTCGGGATTGTCGCGCAATGCCACGGCCAGGTCATCGAGATACAACGCTGTTTTCTCATTAACCTCCGTGCTGTTGAACTCAAAGGTGAAGTCCAATGTCGCTTTTTCAAGAATTAACGGATCGTGCCGAAGCTTGCCAGGCTCCACACTGGTTGCGATTGAATCTTGCTTTTCTTTGCCTGGTGTCAACGAATCTGTCTTGGCGATTCTCTTTTCCGATAAACTGTCTGTCGTGACCTTTCTGTCGGCTGAATCACCCCGTATTTCCACAGAACGTTCTATAGGCTTTTTGGAGGATTGTGGACGAGCTGTCCGGCCGGTCGCCTTTCTTTTTCTAGTATCCTTTTTCCGTTTTTTGGCGATGACCAGCTTTCGCAGCTCTACACCGACTTCGACAGCGCCGGTATTGGCAACATTACTGACGATGATGGGAAAGTCGTAGCTTAGCCCTACCGTGATATTCTCTTTATCAAGTTGCAGGCCCACTATTCCCGACCGTCCCAATACATACTTGGTTATGAAGTTTATAAAAGCTTTTTTTCCTGAATATTCCTGCAGATCGTACCGTGTGAGAAAGCCGGCATTGATCACGTTGGTCGAAGCACTTCTGGTATACAATAACTCGGGAAAAATGCTGAGGTTATTTCGCTGATATGCTCTAAATCCCAGGGATGCAACAAATGTGGAGTTAAGACGGCTTTCTAAATCAAAAAAAGAATTCTGCGGCTTGTTGAAATCGAAAAAGGAAACTCCCCAATATGCGAGTCTGCGACCTTTTTTGTCCGTCTGCTGCCAATATAATCCTGCACTAAAAGTCATGTAGTCGGTACTGAACTGCCCTGAATTTTCACCGCTCGCCAACGCTTCATTAAATCCACGGTCAGGAACATATTGCGCTCCCGTATACAGGCCATCAAGATCAATCTTACGATTCTGATAAAGTCCTTTTACTCCAAGCGATAATGTCTGATACTTGGAGAGCGGCACATTGATCGCGTAACTGAGCCCAACCTCTTGGGTATTGAAAATTCCAGCCTGACCGGAACGATCATCCATCAGTGATATACCTACTCCAGACCACCGCTGCCCATTGCGGGCAAAAATGGGATAGGAGGCATTTAAGATATTACTTGTCAGATGAAACCCACCATCCGTTGCCTGATTGCGATAAACAAAACTAGCCGATGCGTAATCTGAATTACCCACCTGCGCTGGGTTGATGCGCTGAGGTGTAAAATTATATTGCGAGAATTGAAAATATTGTGCGAAGGTGGTATTAAACCAGCCTATCAATAAAACACTCGCTACAATTCTTTTCATTCCAGGGCCTTAACGAATTAAGACTATTGAACCGGATTCTTTTCCGTTTAATAACAACCGATCGGAGCCGACTTCGCCCTTCACTTTCCAGAAGTAGACTCCTGGCGGTTGCTTGCTGCCATTCTTTGTACCATCCCAACCATGATTTACCGCCTCCGTTACGTTGGAAGTCTTATATACCAATGAACCCTCGCGATCGTAGATCGTAAATAGAAAACCACCTGCAGAATTAAGCCCATATATTTTGAGGTGATCGTTCTGCCCATCATCATTGGGTGAAAAAAGGTTGGGAATAAATCCGCCCATTTCCACTGTTATTGTTATGTCGGCTTGCGCCACACAGTCGAGAGAATCATATCCGGTTACGGTGTATTGTATCGAACTTTTTGGTGAAGCCACCGGATCTGGAATATCAGGCTGACTTAGCCCTTCCGGCGGCGTCCAGGTATAGCGTTGTGCGCCTGATGCCTGTAGTTGTACCTCACCACCAGCGACGATTTTGTAGTGATCCGCAACGACAGTCAAAATGGGTTTGCTGATCTTTACCGCAGTCTTTCTAACAATCTGGCAGCCCTGTGTATTAACAAGCCGAACGATTACAGAATCTTCGTTAGACACCGTTAACTCAATCCCCTGGTTGGACCCAAGATTCCCCTGGTTCGTGCTGCTCCAGCTAACAGATTGCCAACCCTCCTCTACCGAAAGCTGCAGCGTATCTCCCTCGCACGCGTACTTCTCGCTAAGCTGGACTTTCGCGGTATCATTATCAACATCTATCGTCCAAGCCTTAAGCATTCCACAATCTTCACTTTGTGAAGGATTAAAATAAAAGATGGTATCGCCCTTTAATGAATTACCAGCCGAGTAAGCGTAGCTTGTATTTATACCCAGAAATCCATCTCTAAATGAAAACCATAGTGCCTGAGCCGGGGCGGACAATATGACCTGTTCCTGACTGCACACAGAGAGTTGGGCTATTTCAACGGTTGGGGTACATTCATTGGGACCACCAGGACCGGATCCCATAGTACCTAAACATACACTGCCGGCATGAAATGAATTGTCGACCGCCTGGATTGCAAACTCCAAGTCCGTAGGATCAATATCCTTTAGCAACCTGTAATTTTTCGTATTGTTGTTTCCGTGAGTCACCGTCAGTCGTCGTTCATTCCCTATATCAAACTCGCCGGCCTCATAATTTCGAACGCCGTTGAGAAAGACGTCATAAGTCAAGGAGGCTTTCGGTGTATGATCATCAGTCGGTTTATCCCAATACATAAAAACGCGATCAAAAATTGGAAGTGCTAACCCGTTTTGCGGGCGGCCCGGAGCTTCGTTTTTGACATTGGACAACTCATCAGCAACTCCGACTACCCACGATGCCGATTCAAGCATGGAATACACAAACTGAATATTACCATTATGTTCTAAATCACCAAAGCGATAATGAGCAGGTACCGGTGCGGGTAATGGTAGCGTTGTGCCACCGCTGTACAGGATTTCGCTGACGCCTTGACCTGATTGATCAGTCCCGGAGTAATGAATATCCGGGACACCATCGTGGTCGAAGTCCGCAACAAAAGGAATTCCATTTTTTACTGTAATTGGGAGATCCTGAATTGAAAAGTTGCCGGATACACGCTGATATTTTTTAGTATGCCACAGACCATTTTCATCTTCCCCCATCAGAATTACGTCAAAAAATCCATCGCCATCAAGATCTCCAGTGGACGTGTTGCCCCGCAAAGGCGTTTGTGAACCGGATTTAAAATAAAACTGACCTTCATTTATATAAAAGCCACTTGTTGGTGCCCCCGACTCAAGGGTGCCACTGAGAAACAAGTCGTTATCACCATCGCCATCTGCATCAAAAGTTTGAATAGACGAACAATGCATTTTCAGCGAATCATGAACGGTCACCCAGGTGGTTTCATTTATTTGTTTGAGGATCTTTGTATATGGGCCACCAACGTCTATTCCCGAGACTATAATTTCCGGGGTAGCATTGTCATCGAAATCGGCAGTCCGGGCAGTTGTAAAATATGGTATTGACGCAACAGTTTCCTGAAACTTAAGGTCGCCATTGTTCTGATAAATCATCGTCGTATCATCACCGTTAACATTACCAGAAATGATGATGTCAATATCGTTGTCGCGGTCGAAATCTGTCAAAAGGTAGGCGTCATAAGGAATGATCTGAAAGATCTTTTCTACTATTAGCGACTTTACGGTGTCACCTAGCATTGTTCCCAATGTATCCCCCTTTATCACTCCGATGTAATCTTTACCGCTATTAGTTTTCATCAACAACATGATGTCAAGAAGTCCATCCTTATCCGCATCAATCCAGTCGGGTTTGACGGATGCCACGGAATCCGGTAAAATGAGATGTTGGTGCGTTGACTGTGACGATGCATTGATTGCCAGCATAGCACATCCAAAGATTAGAATGAACCGCCTCATTACTTTACTATTTAATTTTCTGTATTTGGAAAGTGATAGGAAGTGAAATTCGTGTGGCTACCGGCTTACCATCCAATCTGGCAGGCTTCCACCCAGGCATGTTTTGAATCAACCGTATTGATTCTTTTTCGAATTCTGCGCCTAAGGATTGTTCCACCTCGATTTGTTCTACCAATCCCTCCTTGCTTATAATAAAGGAGACGGTCTGCACACCCTGAATGGAGTCCTTCAACGCTGAGGCTGGGTAAACGAGGCTTGCATTGAAATAGTCGTAAAGATGCGGATAGCCGTTGAGTGGTTCTGCCTGCACATAGCCTTTTTCAGACACAGTGGGTTGATCTGAATTGCCCTTGCTTACTTCCGGCATAACCGTTACTGCCGGTAGTCGGTGGTTTTGCTTTTTAGTTGGTTCTGCTTGCTTAATTTCCTTTTTCGCAGGTTCCGCCGAGTCCAACGGTATTATAGCCGGTTCAATTTCTGGGGATGGCTCATTAGGAACGTTTTCTATATTTTCGATCGAGACGTTACGATCAACATTTATTGTAAAAAAGCCAATCGTTACGAGTGTCGCTAACAAAACGAGTGTACCCCATTTAAAAATTAGCTTTTTTCGCGATGAAAGTAGGGCAACTTTCCTTTCTTCCAACAGGCGATTAAAATCCATATAGCTCTGAATTTCTTTGTCAGAGAGCTCTTCTTTATAGTTCATTATTTTAATCTTTTGCTTCATGACTTCTCTAAGAAAAGTTTTTTCATTTTTTGAAGTGCGCGATATACTCTCACCTTCGCATAGTTTTCTGTTATCCCGATGATATCAGCTACCTCCTTAAAAGGTCTTTGTTCAAAGAATCTGAGCTCGATCAATTGCAGCTCATCGACTGACAGTTGTTGCAGGATTTCGGGCAAGCGTTGACGCAGGTCTTCCTCCCTTGAATTCTCGATCAATTCTTCATGAAGATTGTTTACGATATGATCTTCAATAGTTACAATGCGATGCCGATGATTCTTTCTGAAGTAGTCGTTGCATTCGTTGAGCGCAATGCGAAACAGCCATGCTGAAAAGGGCAATCCCCGAAACTTGAATTTTTTGATATTCAACAATGCCTTTAGAAATACCTGCGAAGAAATGTCTGAAGCCAGCTGCTTATCTGCTACACGATGAAGCACGAACAAAAATATTGTCTTAAAATACTTTTCGTATAGCGCCTTAAATGATTCCGGATCAGCTTGCGAACGCAAAATCAGATCTTCCTCAATCTGGGATAATTCTCTCGAATCGCTTTTTTCGTGGATCACCAATTTTTTTTTGAATATGAATTCGGAATCTAAATGCAGGAAAATCAAAAAGATACAGTTGCGAAGGGGACTTTTCCTGAAATGGCACGTATTTCGATGTAAGATTTTGACTAAAATCTAACTTTATTGCTTATCTTACGTTAAGAAACTATCACAAAAAACATCATCCATGAAGACAGTTGCAAAGACTTACGTCAATCCTATACACCGCGATTTGTTGATCGCCCTTAGCATAGGATTCACAATGGCAGTTATCATTGTATCGACAGTAGTCTATCTACTGGGATAAACCGATTTTCAACCAAAAAACAAAAGGCTCCATGTGGAGCCTTTATTTTTTCTAACCTATTGTTGTTCAAACTCCTAAGCTTTCATAGCAAATTCAGGCCTGGCGGAAACCCATTCCTCTCCATCCTCAAACACTTCCTTCTTCCAGATTGGAGCTGCAGCTTTAACCGAATCGATTATGAACTGACAAGCCTCGAAAGAGTCTTTTCGATGAGGTGTAGACACAGCAACCACTACTGAAGTTTCTCCCGGTTTCAACGTACCAATGCGGTGACTCACAGCCCAACCTAACAATGGCCAGCGATGTGACGCCTCATCAATGATCTTTCTGATTTGCGAGACAGCCATTGTTTCGTACGCCTCGTATTCAAGCCAGAGAACATTCTTTCCATTCGCATTATTACGAACAGTTCCAACGAACACATTCACAGCACCAGCGCTCAAGCTTGATACCGTATCGATGATTTTTTGAACATCAATAGACTTTTCTGTGATTTTAATCATGTTTGAAAAGGTTGGGTTGAACAATAGAATGCAGCGAGGAAATGAAGGTAAGTAAATCACCCAAAAACACAAAGAAAAAAAACTCTAGCCCCCGCTCACGGGCGGAATAAGAGCAATCTCGTCGGAGTCCGTTATAATGACTTCGTCACCTGCATAGTCATTGTTGACGGCGATATAAAGAGAGCGGAGATCGGAAAGCTGGGGATACTTTTCAGACAGCGAAACTCGCAAATCTCCGACAGTGTCTCCCCTCGTTTCGATAATCGCTTCCCTTCCACCCAATAGCTCTCTTGTGATCCCAAATGCCTTGACTTTATACTTGTTCTTAATCTCCATGATGGCAAATTTAGCCGAATACTTAAATAGTTGGATGGCATTTTACCTCTCGCCTATTGCTTTTTGGCCTAATCAGCGCGCTTTCTGTGGTCCACTGACTGCTAGTGTGCTACTCTGACGACCAATTATACCGTTTGTATTCTGCCTGAACCAACAATTGCTTTAATTAAACAATTCCCGCCCCCCGCCATAATGAAAGCTATACACGTTTAACTTTCCATGGATAAAGGTTAAATTTGGATTTAAATTGTAGGATTGACTATGCTCTTCGATAACCACGGAAGGCCGATAAATTATGTTCGGCTTGCAGTTACAGACCGCTGTAATCTCCGTTGTTTTTATTGTATGCCGGAAGAAGGCATCCGTTATCTTCCTAAAAAGCACTTGTTGACATTTGAGGAGATTGAGCGCCTTATGACCATACTGGCTACCATGGGCATTAGCAAGGTAAGGTTAACGGGAGGCGAGCCATTTGTAA
>CAMLER010000067.1 GCA_946478915.1 uncultured Chryseolinea sp. | reverse complement strand
TATGTCTGAGGGGATTAAGGGCCATATTTACCTCTTAATCGGGGTTTCAGGCCAACGGTAACAACCAAACAACGCCAATTAATGCAAGCCAGCATGAATTGCGGCTAAAAGCAGCAAAAGAGCTTAGAAATCGCCAAAAAAGGGCGTTTCAACAGCGCCAAAGACTCGATATTCTTTGCCTTGGGTTCAAAGAAAGATGAATGTCGATTTAGAAAAGAACGTAATATCTAAGTGACACCGAATCGTCTTGTCGCCTTGGTTCAGAACCGGTAAAGTTGACTAAAGTCTTTAATTGCCCAGCGGTCCCCGGCTTACCTCCGCTCCTTTTTTCCAAATTGATTGAATGGACTGTGTCGCCCGAATATTTTCTGCCGGATTGGAATTGAGAACGATAAAATCCGCGCGCATCCCCGCGGTCAACATCCCCTGATCAGATAATTTCAATGCCTTAGCGGCATTGCGGGTAGCCACCGTTATAGCCTGCAGTGGTGTAAGGCCTGCGCTTACCATAAGTTCCATCTCAAGATGTTCCGAAAAACCTTGAGCTCTTGGTGGGAAAGCACCCGAATCCGTCCCAAGGGCAACGAGTACGCCGGCATCGAAAAGCTTTTTAAGATTTTTTAAAGCCATACCGTAAGCATCCTTATTGAATTGATACCGCGGGCCATTTACTACATTATCTCGGTAGGATTCGCTTGTCACCATTTCAAATACACCGGGCTCCAGCGACGCCTTAAAAAAGGGTTCGTTGATCCACCTTTGTGGCGTGCCATAAAAGAATTCATACGCGTCTCGCGTCAACGTTGGAATATATATGACTCCTTTTTCTTTCATCTTCCGAATAAGTTCATCGTCTACTTCCTGGTCGCGGACGCTATGAGCAAAAAAATCAATACCTGCATCGAGGAGTGCATGAGCATCTTCCAGATAGAAAAGGTGCGCTGCCACCCGGATGCCATGCTTATGAGATTCATTTATGATCGCCTTGTAAACTTCTGGTTTTATTTTTTCCGCATCAATCCACATTTTTACAACGTCAGGCTTAAACGCCGCTAGTTCTCTGATATTCTCAACAGCTTCTGCAGGTGTAGTCGGTCGATAAAGCTTCTCCATGCCAGTCTCCTGTGGCCTGTTTCCCAGCGGTGGGCGAAAGCCGAAACCAGCTGTAAAAACTGCCGCTCCTCCCATGCTTCCCGATCGGGAAGCTGCTCTGATTTCAAATATCAATTCCTTATCCGTTCCCATCGAAACCACAGTTCCGACGCCATATGACTCATAGCGTTTCAACTCTTTTGCTATCTGTTCGCGGGTGAAATTCTGGGAACCAACGGTTGTCCCTTTAGACATACCCAGATGGCCGTGTACATTAGTGATTAAGGGCATAATCGTTTTACCGCTGAGATCGATGACTCTGGCTCCCGCGGGTGTTGCTTGTTTTCCAATCGACCGGATCTTTTCTCCTTCGATCCATACATTCATATTTTCTTGAGGAAGGTTTCCCGATCCATCTATTATTCTGACGTTCTTTAAGAAGACGGACGATGGTTGTGCCAGGCTAAACCGTGCGATCAATAAGGACATTAAGAGCAGCGCGCAGAATTTGATATTCATAGACGGAGTGTTAGGGGTTTGGCTTGTAAAGGACGAAATTACCCGCCTTTCAATCAACGAGAAAGTTTAATGGGGGGATGGAGAGGGGTGTAAATGCGCCATTCCAAGGTGTTGATTGCGACAGATACTGCCTGTACTTTTGAATCATGAAACATATATCAATAATAATCCCAAAAGGCGAGGCTGTAATGGGTAGCATTGAGGGGCCTCATAAAGTATTTACGCAGGTAAATGAATTTCTAAGCGATATGGGTAAGCCTCCGATGTTTGATATAAAATTGGTTGGACTCACAAATGAAATGCATACCTACGAAAATCTTTTTACCGTTAAACCGCAGGCTACAATTCACGAAGTTCGGCAGACTGATCTGATCATCATCCCGGCCATAAAAGGCGATTTCAAAGAATCCGTCGAAATGAACCGCGATTTTGTTCCCTGGATTGCCCAGCACTACAAGAAGGGATCGGAAGTAGCCAGCCTTTGTTTGGGTGCCTTCCTGCTTGCATCCACGGGGTTGCTTAAGGGAAAAAAATGTTCAACCCACTGGGTAGCTGCAGCCGAATTCAAAAAAATGTATCCGGATGTCAACCTTGTGGCGGAGAAAATTATTACTGACGAGAACGGTATCTATTGCAGCGGCGGCGCATATTCCCTGTTGAATCTGGTCTTATACCTGGTTGAGAAGTATGCGGGAAGAAGCATGGCCGTTCTATGTGCAAAGGTATTTGAGATTGAAATTGAAAGAGGCTGCCAGTCGCAATTCATTATCTTCAACGGTCAGAAAGAGCATGAAGACGAACACATCAAAAAGGCGCAACTTTTTATCGAGCAGAACTTCCAGAAGAGAATTACAGTAGACGAGCTTGCTTCCATGCTTGCCTTGAGCCGGCGTAATCTGGAGCGACGATTTAAAAAGGCGACAGCAAATACAACGGTGGAATATATTCAGCGGGTGAAAATTGAAGCTGCTAAAATGAGCCTTGAATCATCCAGGGAGAACGTAAACGAAGTGATGTATAAAGTGGGTTACACAGACAGCAAGGCTTTTCGCACAACGTTCAAAAAAATAACCGGCCTGTCACCATTACAGTATCGAAGCAAGTTTAACAAGGAAACGTCTCTTGCCGTAGCCTGAAAAGCAAGCAGAACCTCTGAAGAAAGAAAGAATATGCCGATCTATGCTCGAAGCGGTGACCAGGTCAAAACGGTGGTTTTTCCTTGCACTTTTTGTCCAGGCCTTCAATGAAGTTCTCTTTTAGGAATTAGTGCAGCGTTTTGATTTCTATTTTCAGTTTTTCATCCAACTCTGAATAACGTTTATATATAATCTTAACAATAAAAAAAACCTGAGTGCATACTCAGGTTTTTTTTCAAGAATGAGATTCAGAAATTATTTTACATGATTGTTGACTACCTTGGCCAACTCAAACATTGAGATTTGCTCTTTGCCTGCGAAAACTCCTTTAAGTTTATCGTCGGCATTAATCATTCTCCTGTTCTGTTTATCCTGAAGGCCATTTTTCTTAATGTAGTCCCAGATCTTTTTGATGATCTCAGTTCTTGGAAGCGGTTTGCTGCCAACAACTTCCGCTAATGATGCACTCGGCGTCAGAGCTGCCATAAATGCTGCATTAGGTTTCCGTGCTGACTTCTTTTTTGGAGCTGCCTTTTTAGCGGCTTTCTTTGGTGCTGCCTTTTTAGCGGCCTTCTTTGGAGCTGCTTTTTTCTTAGCAGCTTTTTTTGGAGCTGCTTTTTTCTTAGCAGCTTTCTTCGCTTTTTTTGCCATAGCGTTTAAATGATGTTTAGTAGTTTTACGTTTACTCGATCCTAAATTGTCAACTGAAGTCGTCTCGATTTCTTCAAAAGTGAGACAGCAACGAGACAATTATCAGGATATACTTTTGCTAAAATAGCGGTGTAGTTTTAATAATCCTAATAACATGATTTTCATAGACAAAATTGTTCTCACGAGACGGCTGAATTCCGCGTGCAAAAAAACTCTTGTAAACACTCAGGGAACAGACAGTAACGATTCCAAATTCTACTGCGACCATCGGGTGACCTGATCCATTAAGACTTGTCCTTAAGCACCTCGCCTTATTGGGTGTGAGGGTCAGTCACAAGGCTCCCGCACCATCCTCATCTTCAGATAATACGCTGTTATCGAGAATAAACCATACGTCATTTGAACCTTCGCTTTATGAGGTAAATTGACTTTAGGAGTAAAGGCATCTCAAGCTTTCTGTATTCTGATTCCCTGACTCTGCATAGGCAATTCAGCCCCTGTTTCCCTTGGGAAACAATAATTTGAAACGGCACGCTCTACAAAAATCACATAGGATGATCGGCAAAAAATATTTTAATACGCTAACAAAAATATTCTCTGATACCTGGTAAGAACATTGGGATAGTCTCAGAGGCTCGAGGTGCCGGGATGCGTTGGACAGCTTACATTCGCGATATAGTTTTATAACCTATGAAGAGTCACGACCGCTTCCAGTGGGCAGCAGAAGTTATGGATATAGATTCGAAGGACCATATCCTGGAGGTTGGATGTGGGGTGGGCTTCGCTGTCGAAACGATTCTCCCGCTGTTGGATACGGGCACTATTACTGCCATTGACAAGTCCCCAGCTGCCATTAACCGGGCCATCGAACGCAACAAGAATGGTATAGCTCTGAACAAAGTGAGATTCCTTCAGCTGGAGTTGCTTCATCTGCCGAAACAGTTGCACCAGTTCGACAAGATACTTTGCTTCAACATCAACTTCTTCTGGACAAAAAACTCAATCGCAAGGGAATGCGATGTAATAAGGACAATACTTTCCCCGCGCGGACAACTCTATACCTGTTACGGGCCTTTGACACGACCCGATTGGCAAACCATGGCTGGCACAATTTCGACCAACCTTACACGAGAAAAATTTAAGGTAGGAGGTATCGCGTATAGTGACACTTTGAACTGTTTCTATGTCACGGCTACGCTATAGACGTTTGAAATTTCAAATCAATCGCCGGTGTCGGCAGTAACTTCCAGGTGATTCATCACTGCGCGCAATTGGTTATATGTAAACTTTCCTTCCAGTTTTTTGAAGATATCTGTCGTTGTAAATCCTTTCGGCATTTCCTCAACGGTTTCTCTAATGATCGCGATTTTTTCCTCCTCCAAAAACGATTGGATAGGAATACGGCCTTCTCCGATGGCCCTGATAATATGTGCTTCGATAGTACTGATTGCCAACACCCTTTCTTGTGCAATCTCCCGGACGCTTAACCCGGCTTTAAAGAAACGGATAGTTATTTCGAAGGTACTTTCCCCTCCCTTCTTTTTCCCTTTTTTCTTTTTTGCAGGAGGCGGCCCAACTGCTTTTTGTATTTCCTCAAGCATTCTAGTACGTGCAGAATTTCGTGCAGCGGTTAACTCAGAAAAGTCGAACTGGGTTTTTCCTGCCAGGATGGATTCAACCAGATATAATCCCTTATCAAGTTCTTCGATCTTCTTGCAAAATAGCTGCTCAAGATCGACGAGGTTTGTGATATATGTCTTCATCCTCTTTTTCCATCGCATCTTTTCCAGGTGCGTGAGAAGAGCTTTCAATTGATTGTAAAGTAGTGTCTTGTAATATTCGGTTCCTCTCCTGATTCGATCGGATAACCGCTCGATATCGTTTTCATCGAGGAGGTGAATTAGCTGTCTATGGAACTTCAAAGTATTCTCCTTTTCAGCCATGAGGGCTTTTATGATGGTTTCCAGCACAGGCTCCATAACCTCATCGTCAAGGCTGGCAGACTCCGTCCGGCTTCGTTGGATATGGACGCATTCTTTTGTCAAGAGGTCAAATACGAAAATTGTGCTGATGAGATGCCGAACATATTGCTTTTGCTTTTCCCGCATCCTGGCCACCAATGCTTCGGGATGATTGTTATGGGAAGTGAAAGACACAATCTGCCGGTCGGTGCTGATGACGGCCGGGTCGATCCGCGTTCGCATGATTAGTCCGTCGAGCGATCTCAGCCGAGAAAGTGCCACGTATACCTGACCATCTGCGAATGCCTGGGCGACGTCAATAATGGCCTTGTCGAACGTTAGTCCCTGACTCTTGTGAACAGTGATTGCCCATGCCAATTTAACCGGGTACTGTTCAAAGGTTCCTATTATCTCGTCGTCTATTTCCTGCGTCGAGCTGTCAATTGTGTAGTGCTTATTTTCCCAGATAGATTTCTGTAGCGTGTATAATATATGGGAGTCTGCCATTTCCACTATAACCTCATCTCCGGAAATGGTTTTGACGGTAGCAAGCTTTCCATTAAAATACATTTTGTCCTCTCCATCATTTCGCGTGAACATAATTTGCGCACCTTCTTTAAGAACCAGGCGTTGCAGAACCGGAAACATACTTTCAGGAAAATCACCTTCGATATTAGCATGAATCACACGCGACGGAGACTCCAGTGCATTGAGCGCCCGCGCGTTAAGCTCGTCCGCTTTATAATTGTGGGTGGTCAACGTGATCACTTCTTTCAATTCGCGTATCTCGTCGGCGGTCCTGTAATGCTCATTTAAATTTTGAATATCGGCCGCCGTCGGTTCGTTGTTCCTCAGATTATTAAGAAGGTCAATAAATTTACCATCGTTCTGGCGAAATATCTTGTCAAGTTCTATGTAAACAAAATCATCTTGTTTTAAGGCTTTCGATTCGAAAAACCATGGACTATTGTAGTATCTCTTTAGCAAGGCCTCTTCCTCGCGTTTAACAACAGGCGGAAGTTGATACAAATCGCCGATAAACAGCATCTGGACGCCACCAAAACTTTGGGAGAAATTTCCGCGGACGGCTTTTAAGCGATAGTCTATGGCATCGAGCAGATCGGCACGCAGCATGCTAACCTCATCAACAACAAGCAAATCAATTGAACGCAGAACTTGTTTTCGCCGACTGTTCAGCGGATGCTTTTGTGCGAGAGAATTTGGTGTATAAAAGGATCCGTTAAAGGTATCCGCGGCTGACAAGGATCGATCGGGCACAAACATTCCAAATGGCAGGAGAAATTGCGAATGAATAGTAACTCCCCCGGCGTTAAGAGCAGCGATTCCGGTTGGCGCTACAATCGCCAATTGCTTATGTGTTCTATTAGCGAGATTCTTCAGAAACGTTGTCTTGCCGGTCCCGGCTTTGCCAGTCAGGAAAATGTGTGAGACCGTACTATTGATGAATTGAGTAGCCCACGTCATCCTGTCACTGTCCAGCAATATCTCTTTAGACGCATTCATATGCGAAATATACACACCGCTTCCGAATATGAATTATTTAACAAAGCTGGTTTTCCGGAGAATTCATCCGAAGTAACCTAGGTTTGCGGTCGATCTTTAATACCAACCTTCAAGGTTGATGCATCATAAGGTCATTAATTATTTTCTGTACCGTAGCAGGAGGTTGTGCCTCTACTAGTCTGCAATGGGTTGTTCCCTTGGGATCCCATCCATTGCTTCCATCTGTTCCGACCGTCATTTCACCGCAGGCAAGTTTATAGAATGGTTTGTGACCTCGCACAGCTACCAACACCGCCGTCTGATCCCAACTCATCCTGCCCTCCTTGTCTTCGGGATCCAATGGTATCGAGATCCGGAAAACATCCTTTACCGGGCTGTTCTTAATTTGATTGTTATGGATTAGCGGGATTCCTGTATGGATTCTGTTACCGATTTCGAAGCCACTTAGAATAATAGGTCTGGGAAAATTCCTAAACACATTGACGGACGCTTTGGCATCGCGCTCCACGTTGAATTCTTTACCGCTGGGAAACTTGCCGGCCATACACACCATATTTCTCACTTTCGCATTGATCAATTCTGCTCCTGTGAGCGGCGAGTAGGCATCCGGTTTGGAGAGTAAGAGGTTCGAGATATTTGTAAGAAATCCGACGGTGACAATGGTGACACTCGTATCGGGCTGCAATGCCAGAACTTTCCGATAGAGTTCCACTGCATCCATTGTCTGATTGTTGTTCTTTATCTCATGCGGATAATTTGCTATCAATGTATCACTCCAGTGCTGCACATCGCGAAGTGTAAGCGCATAACCCTTCGGTACTCCAATAGGAATGTCCGGCCTCTTGAAATAAGTATTCAAAACATTCAAAACCGGTCCCACTCCGTCATATTTTGTGCTGGCAATAGTAGCAAGAATAATGGCCTCGCCTTTGTCAGCAAATGCATGGAGTAATGTTATCGCGCCAACATCATCATAGTCCGGACCCATATCCGTATCGAAAATAACAGGAACGGTTCGGCCCGATTGTGCCATGACAGAAACCCCGCTGGCCGTGACTAAAAGGATAATTATTTTTCCAATGCACAATATTCGGTTCATACGTTCAAATGTTTTGTCTGTTTAATTCTGCTATGGCAAAGTCTGCAGCGCGGGCAGTCATGGCCATGTAAGTGAGGGATGGATTTTGACACGCGCTTGAAGCCATACACGCGCCATCCGTCACGAACACATTTCTCGCTCCCCAGATCTGGTTATTTCTATTCAGTACAGATGTCTTTGGGTCTTTACCCATCCTGGCGCATCCCATTTCGTGGATGTCAAGCCCTGGTGCCTGTTTTGTATCGTTTGTATATATGTCTTTAAAGCCGGCCTTTTCCAGCATCTCAGCACCGCTTTCGAGAATATCCTTCAACATAGCAAGCTCATTTTCTTTGAACGTGCAGTCTATAGCAAGTTGGGGTATACCCCAGGCGTCGGTTTTATCTTTATCCAGATATACTTTATTTTCCTTATACGGAAGACATTCACCCATGCCGGTCATCCAAAATCCCCATGGTCCCGGCTTAACTATAGCTTCTTTAATTGGGGTACCAATCAGCTTACTTGTATCACCAGATCTTCTCGATCCGCCACCCGCAAAAGCATATCCCCTTGAAAAAGATTTTTGAACGTCATTACCTACATTCCTGTAACGGGGTAAATATACGCCTGCCGGTCTTCGTCCGAAAAAGTATTGATCATGAAATCCATCGTATGTTCCTCCGAGCTGCCCGCGATAGTTGTGATTCATCAGGTAATGACCTAACACTCCGCTATCATTTCCCAGGCCTTCAGGAAACCTGGCGGATGTTGAATTCAGCAGAATCAATGCTGTGTTCAATGTCCCCGCATTTACAAAAACTACTTTTGCATAAAACTCCAGTTCTTCTTTTGTTTCCGCATCTATTACCCGCACTCCTTTTGCCCGTTGTTTCTGCTCATCGTAAATTATGGAATGGACAACTGAAAAGGGTCTTAACGTAAGGTTGCCCGTTGCCTTTGCTGCTGGCAGGGTTGCCGAATTACTACTGAAGTACGCGCCATAGGGACACCCGCGCGAACACAGGTTCCGGTATTGACAAGCACCGCGTCCATTCAATGGAACAGTTAAGTTCGCGGTTCTTGAAATGATCAACCTCCTACCCTCATAATTTTGCTCGAGACTCGACTTGAAATGCTCTTCTATACAGTTCATTTGCATTGGAGGCAGGAACTCACCGTCAGGCAGGTGCGGAATCCCATCCCGGTTGCCACTGATACCCGCGAATTTCTCAACATGAGAATACCAGGGAGCAATATCTTTGTAGCGTATAGGCCAGTCGATACCTACGCCTTCTCTGGCATTTGCTTCAAAATCCAGGTCGCTCCAACGCTGCGTCCATCGGGCCCATAACAGCGACTTACCTCCTACCTGGTATCCGCGGATCCAATCGTACGGTTTTTCCTGAATGTACGGGTGTTCATTATCCTTGACGAAAAAGTGTTCGGTTGATTCCGTGAATGCATAACATTTGCTCACAACTGGATTCTCCTCGCGCAATCTCGCGGTTAACTGACCGCGATGTTCCAATTCCCAGGGATGCTTCGTTGCTGTAGGATAATCCTTGACGTGCTCTACATTGCGACCCCGTTCCAGTACGAGGGTCTTTAAACCCTTTTCACACAATTCCTTCGCTGCCCAGCCACCCGAAATCCCGGAACCAATGACGATGGCATCAAAAGTATTTTGTTTAACGGCTCTTAAGTTAAGGTTTGTCGAATCTTGTGCGATGCTCATAGTTACCATCCAAAAACTTTATTGACATAGGTCCTGCTTTTTTTCCAGCTATCCCTCACTTCATTAACAGGTGGTCCTTCGAAAGCAAGTTCTATGGCGGCCCGACCAGTGTAGTTAATTTCTTTCAGCGCCGCAGCAATCGCAGGAAAATCCATTATCCCGTCCCCAACTGCTTCTGTCCATTTTCCTTCAGCATTTTGATCGCGTATATGCATGTACACCATGCGCTCCCCATAATTCCGGATAAACCATACGGGGTCGACGCCGCCGCGCACAAGCCAGTTCAGGTCAGGTCCTAATTTGATATCGGGGATTCTTGAAATAATCCCTTTCAAATCATGCATATCGTTTACCACTTCAAATGTATGGTTATGGATGTTGGCTTGAATCTGATTCTTCTCACAAACTTTTTGAATATCCTTTAAAAGTTCTGCCTGTGCATCAAGCTCGTCCTCTGTCTTTTTTCTCCCGGCGTCCCCTACTGTGATGCCAAAGATTTGTCCACCAACTTCGTGCAACCGGCGGACAACAAGGTTTACATCATCTAAAATTTTGTTATGCTCGGAACGGTTCCACATGTCACCGCTATAAGAACTCCCCGTGATGGTGACATCGTATTTTCCCATAAGGTCTTTTGCACGCTGTACAAAATCCTCATGCCGGAGATTCACTTCCATTAGTTCCAACCCTCCGATACCAGCATACTGGAAATCGCTGAAGACCTGTTCCAGTATTGGTGTAGAATCCCAATCGGGAGGATACCGGCTTGCATATACCCAAAGGTGGCCCGACAACTGAACCGATTGGCTGGTTTGATGCTGTGTACAGCTGAGAAGAGTACTGCCGGCGAACGCCGATCCCATCATCTGAATTGATTTTTTAAGAAATTCCCGCCTTGACTTCATTTTTGTTAGAATATTGCCGCTCAGGATTCCAAGTTAGAGGGTGCACTTGTAAATCCAATGCAAAGGGCGATCAATTCCAGGAAAGGTTTTATAATCCTACTTTGTCAAGATAGAAAAAAGGAATAGGGAATAATGACTAAGCATCGATGCAAGGCTTCGTCGCAGGAAATATGCGTATTCCAAATGGCATTATGCCAATGGTCTCTATCTGAAGAACCGTAAACAGAAACGCCCCCGATTACAAAAAAGAGTCCGGTTATGAACCGGACCTCTGTCAAAACTAACTCCTCCGCCGTCTTTGGTCGGATTTAAGTTTCTCCCACTTATTGAACTGCTCTTCAGTAAGTACCGTTTTCATTTTTTTGTGATACTCACTTCTAAGTTGTTTCATCCTTGCCCTGTTGTCTTCCTTGGACATGGTGCTATCATTTCTTGCGCTTCGGAGCTTCTGCCCAAATTCCTGATGGATAGATTTAACTTTTTCACTTTGTTCATTGGTTAGAGAAAGCTCCTTTTGTAACCTTTCATTATAATCACTATTACGCTGGGCGGCCATTCGTGTTCTTTGCTTTTTGTGATGGTCGGACCGATTCGCCATCAGTTTTTTGTGTTGCTCCTCTGTCAACACTTTCCTTAATGCGGTTTCTCTTTCGTTATGCAATGCTTTCATCTGCTGATGCTTTGTCTCTTTCGACATGGTTGAGTCGCGCCACACTTTTGTTAATTTTGCAGCGTGATCTTCGTGTATTGCCTTAACCGCTTTGTGCTGAACTTCATCCAGACCCAGTTCCGTTTTCATTCTCTCCGCCTGCTTTGCAGCACGCTCCATGGGATCCATTCTACGCTGGGCAAAAATGATCGTACTTACAATCATCAGCCCAAAAAAAATGATACTTTTCTTCATAGTTGTTTTGTTTTTTCCTTAGACTGCAGATGTCGCTCCAGGATTAATGAAAGAATTGAAGATTCGACTTGCAGGCGTTTTTTATCTACAGATCGGAAAAGGCAATCGACGCAAGGACTGACTTGCGTAGCAACATTTCAGATTTAGTCGTGGGGCAAAGGATAATGATCAATTGATCTTGTATCCCAATTCAACAAAAAACATTCCGTATTTCTCCTTCTTGTATTCGGCCATCTCGCTTTTAAACCTGTTTAAGATGGCATACTCGAATCGCATTGTTATGGTCCCATTATGAAGTCTAAGCGGTGTCTCCCTGGAAATTGTTGCATGAAAGATTCCAGACCAGGTTACGTCGAACGTTTTCAGAGTGAATTGTACAATCGACAGAAGTCGTGATTAACTCGCGATTGGAAGTGTAAAAGTGAAAATGGTACCTTCATCCTTGCGACTGCTTACCCAAATGTTTCCTCCGTTTTTGGAAATCATCTCCTTAGTGATTAATAATCCAATGCCTGAACCAGTCTCCTGATTAGTCCCCCGTGTTGAGAAACTTCTTTCTGGGCGGAACAAATTTTTTACTTCCTCTTCGTGCATACCCAATCCATTGTCTTCAACGTAGACTTCGATCCTTCCATCGTTGACCCTTCCCGCTATTTTCACCTGTCCACCGGCAGAGGTAAACTTTACGGCATTTGCCATCAGGTTTCGCAAGATGATCTCGACTTGTCTTTTATCGGCTAACGCTATATGCTGAAAACTCAGGGTGTTGTGAAAATGAATATTCTTTTCCTGGATATCATCTTTCAATTGTTGAGCTACATCATTAGCCACATCTGCAAGAACTACTTTTTCGGCACCTGCTTTCGCATTGCTAATTTCAGCCTTCGCCCATTGAAGCAAATTTTCCAACACGTTCCCGCACGCCTGGAGTTGATGGTTTAGACGTGAGTAAAGTTCTTTCGTTTCTGCTTCGCTAATATGACCATCCTTTAAAAAAGTTAGAATGGATTTTAACGTAGCTATAGGTGAACGAAGATCGTGACTGATGACAGAGAACAACTTGTCTTTTACCGCATTGAGGCGGGCTAATTCGGAATTCGAACTGTGAAGCTCCCGGTTTAACTCAGTCCGCTGCTGACCGGTTCTGTAAACGTTATAGGCCCAGGCTCCTAACAGCAGGATGGCAACCGCAAAAGCAACGCCGATATAACGTTGTTGTCTTATTAACAAAATGTTTGCTTCATTTATCTTTTTGAGCATCTCTACTTCCTTCGCCTGCTGCTTAAAAGTATATTCTGACTGCAGAAATTTAAGGCTTCGCCCGTTAACATTTTTTTGCTTTACCTCTGAGACCTGGTGGTACTTCTCGAAATGCTCTAATGCCTTTTTGTGATCGCCAGTGGCTCTGTACAGATCTGCGTAGTTCTTGTGTATAAAATCCATCGGGTTAAACAAATCTGTAAACTTTATCTCGCGATCACGAATAATAAGGCAGGCGGTATCCAGATAGCGTTTTGCATTCCTGAAGTCGGATTTCAGCAGATATGTGTTTCCAATATTCGAGTAGGTTTCAATTTCGTTTTCGAATTCCAATGTGTTCCGAACAAAACTTAGGTTTTGAAAATAATAAAAT
>CAMLER010000066.1 GCA_946478915.1 uncultured Chryseolinea sp. | reverse complement strand
CAGAAATATTGAATAGAAGGCACAAAACATATTACTACTGAGGCACCGAATACACGAAGAATCAAAAAGTATTTCCAGACATTTTAATCGCTGTCATCATAAATTTGCATTCCAGCTTCTTCGTGATGCTTCGTGCCTTCGTGCCTTGGTGGCAAATTTAGTGTCGTCCGTAGCAAACTTGCTGGTACCCGCTATTTCATCGACAAAGGTTGCGCTTGTGAACCAGGCGTGAATTTAACAACAGTATTCGACACTGACTTAACCGATCTCAGGTAAGTGTATAAGGCCGACAAATCACCTTCAGTCATGTTAGCATACATAGTCCAGGGCATGATGGTGTTGTATTCACCTGGTTTTACACTTGGCAGGACATAAGAGGAATCTGCATATTGCTTAAATGTCTTGATGAATTGTTCGCGGCTCCATTTGCCAATACCCGTCTCGTTGTCAGGGGTGATATTCGCCGAGCGAACAATACTTCCATCAGGAGCTCCGAAATCCCGGCCGCCGCTAAATGCAAGTTCTTTGATAATTTGTCCCTTGTCGACCGGAGAATGACATTCGATGCACCCCGATGCATTCGCCATATAGGCACCGTAAGCGAGCTGGTCCGTTGTGTCAGGCTTCGTTTGAAAGTCGGCCTTTTGTGGCATCGTATGAATCAAGAAATTAAAAGGTGCATCGGCAACCGATTCAGGAATTGTGCTCTCAATCGGTTCAATGGTTCGGAGGTACGATATAATGGAATAGATATCCTCGCGATCCATCTTACCGTAATACAGGTACGGCATCAGCGGAAACATTGGACGACCTTCTTTCGTGACGCCGGTGGTGATCACTCGTAAAAGTTCTCCATCCGTGTACCTCGATATGCCGAACGGTGTGATATTCTTTGCATAAAAAACACCCGGAAGACCCATAGATTGATCAAATCGATCGCCACCTTTTCCAAGCGTTCCGGGTATTGGTGGTCCGGAAAATTTTGTCCAATCCCTAACAGCGTGACAGTCCATGCAAACGCTCACGGAATTGGCAAGATACCTTCCCCGTTCAATTCGTTCAGGTGTTCGTTCAATGGTAATGTCTTCCGGATCGCCTACATCTGGCAACCCCAGCTTAACATAGGCCAGTAAGCTGCTGGCTAATAAAATGACAATAAGAATTACAGAGCCGATAATGATCAGTGGCTTTTTCATGGTTCTTCAGAAGTTGGTTGATTTGGTTTGGGGCAAATATCAAAAAAAATAACCTGACCAACCCAGGAAAAAAATAAAATCTAAGTTTAGCGTGTGTAATGTGCTTGCTAGACTTCAGCCAGGTTTGTTTTTAGTCCTGTTACAAGTTGTTTACCCGGTATAGGTTGCACGATGGCTTCCGCTTTTGTGATCTTTTGCAAAATTACTGAAAGGATCAGGCCGAATAGCACGAAGGCAACAAACAGAATAAAGCCCGGTTGCAGGGTCGTTTCATTGGTGGAAATGCTTGCCAACGAATCTGTTTTTAGGTTCAGATTCGAAAGTTGACTATCCAGAATACCCTTAAATCCGATATAAGCCATAAATATGGCAACCACGTTTACATCCGCCATGCTCCATTTTCCTGACTTGAAAGCAAAGAAATTGATGACGCGGTTTGTTCTCCATTTCGAACTGCCTAAGAGGTAAAGTTTTGTAGCTAATAGTTTCCCTATTGGAAATACAATGCTAAAAATCAAAATCAGAATTCCCACGAAAGCGGAGTCATATTTTCCAGTTTCGATTAAGATACGCACGACATCGACAATGCTTTTGCTTTGAAAAAATATTACCTGGTCCTGAAAAGAAATCCTCTCCCCAATCAGTAGAAAACTCATCTCCTTTATTCTTGCATCGATCTCGATCATCGGCGAAGTTAGTCCAACGAACAGCACAACAAAAGTGAGGAGTACGGAAGAAACAAAGAGCGGTGTATGCAATGACCTTTTATTTCTGAGGATAATCCACGTCAGTAAAAAAACAGCCATAATACCCAACACAACATAAGTGAAGAAATATGACCGTTCCTGTAATGTATCCAGCCATACCGTTGCATTGTTATTGAAGGTCGGCACATCCGGCACATTATAAGAGGCGAGGATACTTTGACTACGATTAATATCATTGGCACTGTCATATGTAATGCTCCCAAACTCCTCAAGCTTACTTCGTGCTATAAATTTTATCCTCTCCTTATTTTCAGGTTTCTTAAATTGGTTAACAATTGTTTCGGCGAATTCTGGGACTCGTTCACGGATCTTGTCTTCATTTACGAATGTTTTTACTGCGAATTTCTTGATCTTTCCTCCCAGCGACTTTTGTTTCAGGTCCACCAGACTATCAGCCTTGTTAATAACGGCATGTAACAATTGCGAGACCTCGGCCTTTAGCGCCTTGTCCTGCTCTGGAGTAAATTCAAAATCATCGATGCGGTTGGTCACCACTTTGACAATATGATCCCTCCAGGCATTCACCGACAATAGACCATTGGTAATATTATTCAGAACGGCATAATCATTTTTTATCGCTGCCCGCTGGTCCGACAGCTTATTGACCTGGATTCCACTCCAGATTGCAACTATTAAAAGAATTCCGGTAAAGGCAATTAAAAGTGATCGTTGAAGCAGTATCATATCCGTGTTGTTCGGGATGCCGAATACAATACGTGTGCCCTCAATTTATACATCAATCGACTAACTGCGCATGCAATTGCCCATTACGATTGTAGAAAAGTTTACACAACTGAGTAATCCGACGCTACACTTAAAGGGCATTAAGTTTTTTCAACGCTTTACTGATGTCTATTCCCTTACCCAAAACACCCTTGAAAAGATCACCATGCTCCGTAAGCCGAGCCATGGCATTTCGAATATTAAAATCGCGAATTTGCAGACCCTTCTTCACCTCATCCCAATGCAATGGCATGGAAACCGATGCGCCCGGTTTGGGACGGAGAGAATACACAGATGCGACGGTTGCCTGTGGTCGATTTTGAAGGAAATCAAGATACATCTTCCCATTTCTGTCCGACACCTTTCTCTCGATACTCGTAATTGAAGGAATTAATGAATGCACTTTCGTAACCACGGCCCGGGCAAACTCTTTCGAATCCTCATAAGTATATTTCGCGCCCAACGGAATGTATATGTGGAGGCCTGTAGATCCCGAAGTTTTACAATATGAGGTTACACCCATTCCATCCAGTATCTGCCGGGTAACGATAGCCGCCTCAACTACCTGATCGAATGAAGTATTTTTATTAGGATCCAGATCTATAATACACCAGTCCGGATTGTCGGGGGTTTCGGTTCGGCTGCTCCACGGATTCATCTCGATACAACCCAGGGAAGCAATGTAAAGAAGACTCGCCTCATCCGTGCATACCAAAAAATTTTTCTCGCGTTGATCTCCTTCGCTGTAGTACTCATGTGTCTCAATCCATGGGGGGACCTTTCCAGTCACATCTTTTTGATAGAAACTTTTACCGTAGATACCATTGGGGAAACGATTCAATGTCTGAGGTCTGTCCTTCATGTAGGGAAGCATGTATGGAGCTACCTGGTAATAATAATTCAACATGTCACGCTTAGTGGTCTTTTCCTCGGGCCAAAAAATCTTGCTTAGGTTAGTGAACTTCAGATCGTGGCCACCAATGTTCCGAACCTGAGTTTCATCATTCGGATTCAACAATGTCTTCCGTCCTGATTTCCCCGGCGCTTTTAAAATCTTCATTGCATGACTTTTTTCGCCCTTTAATATAGTATTTGTAGGGGCTGCGGTTTCCCGCACAACGTCTTTCGCCGATTTATCTTCACGGAGGCCCTTGAACGACGGATGTCGCATAGACCCATCGTTGGTAGTAGCCCGATAGGTAACTTCGGCAACCAGTTTGGGCTTTAACCAGGTGACTTCCGCCTTGGGTGGATCAGGCCGGAACCTTGACGGCTTATTGTAGTCAGGCACTTCATTAAAGGGACATTTATTTGTTATAAGCGGTTTCATTCTATCCAGCAATTCGGCCTGTGTCTTGGAATCAAATCCAGTGCCCACCGGACCGATAAATATCAAGTCACTTCCTTCGTAAACACCCATTAGCAGCGCGCTGAATTTCTTCGACGAGTTTTCATTTTTAGTATATCCTGCAATTATCGCTTCCTGATGCTTCTGCGTTTTAATTTTTAACCAATGTTTAGATCGGACGTTCGGCGTATATGGGCTGTCATTTTTTTTGGCGATGATCCCTTCGAGCCCCATTTTGTCCGCCAGCTCAAAGAATTCGGTACCGGTAACGGCAAAATTTTCACTTAATCTGAGAAAGTCATTATCCGGAATAATTTGCTGAAGCAACTGTCGTCTTTCGGAAAGCGGAGATTGCGTCAGGTCATATCCATTTAACCACAGCACATCAAATAGGTAATATACAAGTTGTCCATCAGCCTCACTCCGCCAAACCTGCAACGCATTAAAATCCGGAACGCCTTTTTCATTTAGAACTGTTATTTCGCCATCGAACACAGCATCTATTTTCCAGCCCTTCAGTGCATCGTATATCGGATAGAATTTTTTGTTGAAAACCTTGTTGTTCCTGGAACGAATTTCTACCTCACCATTGTCCAGATAACTGAGCGTTCGAAATCCATCCCATTTAACTTCATACGACCATCCTTCTGAATCAAATGGCTTATCAACAAGGGTCGCTAACATCGGTTTAATGTCGCGTGGGATTTTGGATTCTACTTTTGTCGAAATTGTTTCTAAACCTTCATTCACCCCGGCACGTCTTTTTCAGCTTTAGTTTTCAATCGTCTACCTGACCGTTCACTTTTTGCGATTTTTTTAACCGACGTTGCAGACTTCCGGTTGCTGCCCCACTGCCTGGCTTTTTTATCCTTTGCCATACCAGCTATGGTCTTTCGGGATCTGACAGAACGGTCCTTTTCTGTAATGTCTTTCTCCGTTGCATACTTATCTCGATGTTTAATAAGAAGCCAGGAGTTCTCGCCTCGTCCCTTCGTTCGTACTAATGCAAATTCTCCTTTTAGCTTTTTGCCATGCATCCGGATTTTTATTGATCCACCTTCGAATTTTTTTGCCAGAAATTTCTCTTGTGCAGATTTTTCCCCAGTTTCTTCGAGAGGTTCATATGTACCTTCGTCCCAAATAATGACGGTCCCTGCGCCATAGTTTCCTTCTGGAATGATGCCCTCGAAATTTTTGTAATCGAATGGATGGTCCTCGACCAACATTGCTAATCTTTTGTCTGCGGGATTCATCGACGGGCCCTTAGGCACTGCCCAGCTTTTCAATACGCCATGTAATTCCAGGCGGAAATCGTAGTGCAAGCGTGAAGCGTCATGTTTTTGTATGACGAACTGCAATTTTTTTCCATCGGGTTTGCCACCGGTTGGCTCGGGCGTCTTCTTGAAAGACCGCTTCTTTTTATATTCGGTTAATGCCATAGTCAAACCTCCTAAAAATTTGTGCCATGAATTGGAACCAACTGGTGATACAATAAGAAATTCCAATTCACATCTTCCTCAATGTAAGAAAGGACGCGATTCTGCCGTCTTTTAATTGATAATCTTCCCTAATATTGTCCACCGTACTTTTTGACCAATCGTTTATCAACTACATGAAGAATTTATCAGTTTTTGGTCTTGCCTTGTTTGGCATCATGGCCGTCCTGTATCTTGGTGCAAGCGGATTCTCAGGAAACTCTTCCTGGGGACCTTTCTTATTGTTTATCGGAGGGTGTACGACCATTGGTCTTACAATTGATATTTTTAATCATTTTCGAACAAAGGGTAGCCGCTGATTTGCGCCCGCCAGTGGCGTGGCATAATTTTTAGGTCATCCAGGTTCATGGATGAAAACGCCGAAATAATTGGGATTGCAGCAGGTATCTGTACCGCCATATCCTTGTTGCCACAGATCATCAAGGTAATACGCGAGAAAAAAACAGAAGATATTTCTATTTTTTATCTGCTGGTTCTATTGCTTGGGCTCGGGCTTTGGACCTATTATGGATTTCTGAAAAATGATTTACCCATCATTGCCACCAACATATTCTCGATGATTCTTAATATTACGATGATTGGTCTCGGGATTTACTTCAAAGGGAAGAACCGTTCATTAACCTGAGTGATCGATTAAGCTTTCACTTCAGCCGACAGAATTGTATTGACAGAATGCACCCTTAGTTCCAGGTATCAAGATTGGTGGAAACATGGGTTTGCGTATGGTTTGAGGGTTGGACATTTTGTTTCTCTTTGCTGGCAATCAAGCTGCGAATTAACTGGGCAATATATTCTTCAAACCGTAGGAATAGATACCCAGGAATGGTAGCATAATTATCGGACGTTGGTTGAAAAAGTCAATAATTTTCTTTCCCAACAAGCTCCTTGAATTCATCATAAAGAACTATTAATTCTTGTTCGTTACCAAGATAAGAACCAATCCAATCACCAAGTACTTTCCGATAGTGATAGCCCTCTTCGTCCTTTCTATACAGTGCAGGGCTATAAATTATCGATATTAATTGAGCCGTTTCATTTTTAAGTTCCTGATGCTTTGAATCGATTTTTGATAACAGTGTTACAGTTTCAAAATCTAATAACCGAATGCTTCCACTTGAAAGGGTAGTCTGCCAGTTTGTTGTGTGCAACTCGGCGGTACCTAACCCGGGAGCACGCGTCGTAAGTTCATAAATGCTTAGTCCGGTGTTACTTTTGTAAAATTCAAGTGTATCGCGGAAACGCTCAAGTCTGGGTTGAATTCTATTGATATTTTCAATATTCTCTTCAAATTCCTGGGAAAGGGAATTGAGGGTTGACTTCAACATGGCCATATCATGATTTCGAACCTGCCAATTGTTGACGAAGAGCGCGATTAAAATACCCGCTATTATGGTCAGAAGCTCGAAGCCAAATCTGGCTAACATTCGGTAGATGCGTTTGTATTTCTTATCTGCCATAGAGCAAACACATGGTGGTAGTCAAACAATTTAATTAGAAAAATCCTGTGGTTGCAAAAATAAATTGAATAACGAATAATAAAGATTATAACGGTTCAACTTTTGTTATCGAGAAGATCATGGAAGGTCCCTCGCTGTTAATCATTAAAGAGTCATTAAGATCGTTTAAAAAGAAAAAGGTTTTGGCGGCATCCGGGTCGACCACGAAGATAGATCCTGCAACACTCATCGGGCAGACGATCATTGACTTCAAAAGTTTTGGGAAACATTTCCTCATCGTTTTCAAATCTTTTACGCTAAGAATTCATTTTCTAATGTTCGGGAGTTACCGAATCAACGAGCAAAAGGAAGCCACCCCACGGCTTCATCTCGAGTTTAAGAATGGGGAACTAAACTTTTACACCTGTTCTGTCGTGAGAATTGATCAAAATCTAGACGATGTCTATGATTGGTCAGCGGACGTGTTGAACGATAGCTGGAATCCTGCGAAAGCGAGAAGAAAAATTCGAAAGCTGCCCGATGCGAATGTTAGCGACATTCTGCTCGACCAGACCATTTTTGCTGGCGTCGGAAATATTATAAAAAATGAAGTTCTATTCCGCATTCGCATTCATCCGGAAACTACCATCCGTGCCCTCCCTCCCCGGAAGTTAACAGAGTTAATAAATGAAGCGAGGAACTACAGTTTTGATTTTTATAAATGGAAAAAAGTCTTTCAGCTTAAGAAACATTGGCTGATCTATACAAGAAGAAAATGCCCGCAATGCAAGGGCATTGTAACAAAAAAATACACTGGGAAGATCCAGCGACGGAGTTTCTTTTGCGAAAATTGCCAGGCACTTTACGTATAAAACAGATCAGAAGTCGAGACTAGTCTGCAACGCTAAGCAGTAATGTTTCAAGCGATTCCTTTACAAACTCACCAGCACCTGGACCATACCAATTCATCAATTGAGTTTCATAATGATCGATGTCATAGTATTTTTCTGGAGTCAGATAGCCAATATACCCTCCGTTAAAACTTGTGACTATAGGAAAAACCTGAGACGTTGCTGCTACCGAATCTAAAACAAAATTAAATTCCCCTGAAAAATCACTCGGAGTACCTAATAGTACAGCATCACCAAACCTTAGCACGGTTAAAAAACTTGGAAAATCGCCGAACGCCACCTTAAATAACCCTGGGTTTAAACGCCATTTTTCAAATACTTTGGCCTGCGGCTGCGGAAGAGCTAAAGGTACCCGATGCATTTCAAGGAAATTATTTTTCATAGGCTGGAAACTAGCCTTCACCACATGGTCTGCAACTTTTTCTGCCATCCAGTCAACGCACGCCCACCCGCCCTCCGGCGCTCTAGGTTTATGACTTCCAACTGCCCCTGCTATAAACATGGCGAAGTCATAGCCTTGCGATTCGAGCAGTTCCGTTAATTTGCCCGGATAATCTCCTGAAAGCACAAGGTCGCGCGAAAACAAGCAAGTAGCATGCGCTGTGTAACTCGCAATCAGCAGCCGCGAGCTATCACTTCGTTCAATGCGGATCATGCGCAGCATTGGATCCACCGGACCCTCGTCATCGATCCTGTTTTGAACTCCGTCAGGGATTGCTACGGAATCTATGCCCGCTGTAGCGGGCAACATATTTTTGCTTGCTTCAAGTATGCTTGCTTTGATTCGATCCGCAATGAATTGTACGACATTCTCTTCATAGACCCCGTACATAAGAGATGTAGCTCCCGTAGCCCAGTTGCCTATACTGTTATGAGAGTGTGTTGCGCCGAGATAAGTATTGTCGAGTGTAAAATTCACTTCAGGAAGTTGTTGCTCCAACAGGGCTGTGACCGTTGGGGGAATAATCAACAGGTCAGCACTAACAATCGCCACACGCTGAATCCCATTATCTATGACCACGCTTCGAACAAAAATGGAATCATGGACGCTCTTATACAATTTCCCAAGCCTTTTGCCATATCCCGCTGTAGCGTGAGGTTCTTCTGGGGTTAGATTTATTTTAGAATACCCAATAGCAAATCCGTGCGTTGACAGGACAGGCGGTTCATCTATTGCTTCTATACGCACGCTCATAGTGTCGAGCAACGTCTCATAATCTACGTTTCGGTCTATTGACGAAAAAGACAAAATTACTATGATAAAAATGACGACAACTAACGAGGCCAGCGTTATTAACACAATACGAATTGTTCGTCCAGTCTTCATTTTAATAGAATGCCTCGGCTAAATTACTGAGAGATCCATGTATCTCAAAAATAAAAGCGAATAGTCTGGCGGTTGCGAAGGATCCTTGCCTTTTCCGATACCTATTCCAATCCTCCCCTTTCCTCCTACTCGCTTACTCTCCGAAAATCTTGAATAAAATTTAACTTTACGTACATCAACTCAATTGAGCATGAGCACACCGGCAAATCAGACAGCGCACCGAGATAATAATGAAGCTTTGGCGGGCCACCCGGCACCCCAGCCCTACAAAGCAAAAAACAAAGTGCGAATTGTTACGGCAGCCAGCCTTTTTGACGGCCATGATGCTGCTATCAATATTATGCGAAGAATAATTCAATCAACTGGTGTTGAAGTAATTCATCTCGGACACGACAGAAGCGTCGAGGAGGTGGTTAATACAGCTATTCAAGAGGACGCCCAGGCCATAGCTATGACAAGTTATCAGGGTGGTCACAATGAATATTTTAAGTATATGTATGATTTACTGGCTGAAAGAGGTGCAGGTCATATCAAAATTTTTGGCGGAGGGGGAGGGGTAATCTTACCGAAAGAAATAAATGACCTGATGGAATATGGTGTTGCACGCATCTATTCACCGGATGATGGTCGTGCAATGGGACTTCAGGGCATGATCAATGACCTGGTCGAAAAAAGTGACTTTCCCTTAGGGCACGAATTATCAAATGAGCTTGACTTGTTGCCAGCAAAAAATCACGTCGCTATTGCGCGTTTAATTTCAGCTGCGGAAAACTTTCGTGAAAAGCATAGAGACATTTTCTCACATATCGCCACTTTGGCCTCTAATTCTACGACGCCTGTTCTGGGTGTAACGGGAACTGGCGGCGCCGGAAAGTCGTCGATGGTCGATGAATTGGTGAGGCGTTTTCTCCGTGACTTTAAGGACAAAACAATAGGTATTATTTCAGTCGATCCCTCGAAAAGAAAAACGGGTGGTGCCCTGCTAGGTGATCGCATCCGTATGAATGCGATTAATAATCGCCGGGTATTCATGCGTTCACTGGCTACCCGACAAAGCAATCTTGCACTTTCCGGGTTTGTTACGGAGGCCATTCAAATATTAAAAGTAGCAGGTTATGATCTGATTATTCTCGAAACATCGGGCATTGGACAAAGCGACACCGAAATACTCGAGCATAGCAATGTTTCTCTCTATGTGATGACACCAGAGTATGGCGCAGCCACCCAGCTTGAAAAAATTGACATGCTGGATTTCGCTGACGTTATAGCGTTGAACAAATTTGACAAAAGAGGTTCCTTAGACGCGCTTCGGGATGTAAAAAAACAAGTTCAGCGGGGACACCAACGTTGGGACAAAAAGCCAGAGGAAATGCCGGTGTTTGGCACAATTGCGTCTCAATTCAATGATCCGGGCACTAATCAACTTTATTTACATCTCCTCCAGGTAATCAAGAGTAAAACCGGAGCCGACTTACAGACTTCATTTAAGGCAGATCATGAAATGTCTGAAAAGATATTTATCATCCCTCCCACACGTACCCGCTACTTAAGCGAGATCACAGAAGAAAACCGGAGATATAACAACTGGATTAAGGACCAATCAGAAGTTGCTGAAAAGCTTTATGCAATTGACAAAACAAAGAGTCTGGTTGAGAATTCCGATTTTAAAAAAGAACTTCAATCCATTGCCGACAGTCTAAAACAAAAGCTTGACGCAGAAAATTTGATAAACCTGGAGAGCTGGCCTGATAAGTTAAAAAAATATAAGGAATCTGTCTATAGTTTCAAGGTCCGCGGAAAGGATATCGCAATAGAAACGCACACCGAGTCATTGTCTCACTTACAGATTCCGAAGGTTTCACTCCCACCATACAAGAGCTGGGGTGATTTGCTGACGTGGTTATTGAAAGAAAATGTTCCTGGTGAATTTCCGTTCACCGCCGGGATCTATCCCTTCAAGCGGGTAGGCGAAGATCCTACGAGAATGTTTGCGGGTGAAGGCGGGCCGGAAAGAACTAACAGAAGGTTTCACTATGTTAGTTACAGCATGTCAGCTAAAAGACTTTCGACAGCATTCGATTCCGTGACTTTGTATGGAAATGATCCGGATTACCGTCCGGATATCTATGGAAAAATAGGAAACTCCGGTGTTAGTATCTGCTGTCTCGATGATGCCAAGAAACTGTATAGCGGATTCAACCTTTCTGATCCGTTGACTTCCGTGTCTATGACCATTAACGGACCTGCACCCATGCTCCTGGGATATTTTATGAATGCTGCAATCGATCAGCAGTGTGAGCTCTATATTAAAACTAACGGACTGGCTGGTGAAACGACCAAAAAGATTGAAGCTCTATATGCGGGCAAAGAAAAACTGCGTCCGATGTACAAGGGTGAGTTGCCGATGGGAAATGATGGGTTGGGCCTGATGTTACTGGGTGTGACCGGTGATCAGGTCTTGCCTGCTGATATATATGAAAAGATAAAGCATGAAACATTGAACCAGGTAAGAGGCACTGTTCAGGCAGATATATTGAAGGAAGATCAGGCTCAAAACACCTGCATCTTTTCGACCGAGTTCGCTTTGAGGCTGATGGGTGACGTTCAACAATATTTTATTGACTGGAAGGTTCGCAATTTTTATTCTGTTTCGATTTCGGGATATCACATAGCAGAGGCAGGTGCTAACCCTATAACACAGCTGGCATTTACGCTGGCAAACGGTTTCACCTATGTTGAGTATTACTTGAGCCGGGGAATGGACATCAATGCTTTTGCCCCTAACCTATCTTTCTTCTTTTCAAACGGGATCGATCCTGAATACGCCGTTATTGGGCGTGTAGCCAGAAGAATATGGGCGAAAGCGATGAAACATCGATACAATGCAGGCGACCGGTCTCAAATGCTAAAATACCATATTCAGACATCGGGAAGATCGCTTCACGCACAGGAAATAGACTTTAATGATATTCGCACGACGCTGCAGGCTTTGTATGCCATTTACGATAACTGCAATTCATTGCATACAAATGCCTACGATGAAGCGATCACGACACCCACCGAAGAATCGGTGAGGCGCGCAATGGCAATTCAGCTTATCATCAACAAAGAACTAGGTCTGGCAAGAAATGAGAATCCCATGCAGGGTTCATTTATTATTGAGGAACTAACAGATCTCGTTGAAGAAGCAGTTCTTGCTGAATTCGATCGAATCACCGATCGTGGCGGAGTTTTGGGAGCAATGGAAACCATGTATCAACGCGGTAAGATACAGGAGGAAAGTCTCTATTACGAGACGCTGAAGCATACAGGAGAATTTCCAATTATTGGTGTCAATACATTTTTAAGTTCAAAAGGATCACCCACAATTCTACCCCAGGAAGTGATCCGCGCAACGACTGAAGAAAAAGAGTATCAAATCAAAATGCTAAAAAATTTGCATGCTTTTCAGGGCCAAAAAGCAACGGAGTGCCTGGAACGCGTTCAACATGCGGCTATCCACAATAAGAATATGTTTGAAGAAATAATGGAAGCGACAAAGGTTTGTTCACTTGGCCAAATTACCCATGCTTTGTTCGAAGTGGGCGGCCAATATCGAAGGAATATGTAGTTGATTCCGATTGCTTGGAACAAGTGGAAACTAAAGAAACTTTTGTGCTTGCCCATCAAACAATCGATAACTAGTCCATCCTGGACCGTGTAGTCAAAAGCTTATACTTCGACTAAACTTTAAAGACCTAGGTCAACCTTGGCTGTCATGAAGCCCGCAAACTCTAGCGTTTAGCTTTCTGCGTTATGCTTTCTGCCTTCACGCACTAGCTGTCAGCTGACCGCTGTCGGCTGTCAGCTTTTATCGCGTACGTCCATATCGGGTACTCGACGTGATTCACTACCCCCTCCGTTATGCTACCTTTGAACAGATGACTCAATCCCTTGCGCGCATGAGTACCCATCGCA
>CAMLER010000065.1 GCA_946478915.1 uncultured Chryseolinea sp. | reverse complement strand
CGCGTAACAGGTGATATCATCATGCTCTTCAATTATATGGACCTCGACAAGGAAAAAGATGTCTACTATTTCAGGGTTATGCGAAGTCGTGATAACGGAAAAACATGGAGCAAGCCCAGAGATATTACCACAGCTATATCCAAACCAGAATGGAAAAATGATTTCAAGTTTATAACATCTGGACGGGGCATTCAAACCAGATCCGGAAAGTTGTTGCACACACTTGTCAATATACAACGGGGTGTCTATCTTTTTGAAAGCAATGACCATGGGAATACGTGGAACTTGATAGATGCGCCCGTCAATCCTGCAGATGAGTCTAAAGTTATTGAACTGCCCGACGGTAAATGGGTAATCAACAGCCGTGTCAACGACCTTGGCTACCGGGTTGTGCACACTTCCTCCGACAATGGCAAACACTGGGCAACGCGAACCGATTCAACACTTGTTGACCCGGGTTGCAATGCGGGCCTCATTCGTCACGACATCGCGGCGGGAAAGACGATTCTGCTTTTTTCAAATTTGTCTTCTTCGAAGTCGAGAGAGAATCTTGTCCTGCGCTACAGCGATAATAATGGTGCTAGCTGGAGTGAAGCTACGAAAATATACGCGGGCAGTGCAGCATATTCTACACTAACAATCCTGAAGTCCGGGGACATCGGAATTCTATATGAGCGCAATGACTATTCTGAGGTGATGTTTACTTCAGTTCCATTTAAAGAAGTATATCCAAACAGATAACTATCTTCGTAAAAAAGAAATAAAATGTCACGTTTATACATTGTCCTTCTTATCACTTTTGTAGCAGCTACCGCGTTTGTTGTTGATATAAAAAAAGCAGCTCAATCAAAAAAAATTGAGATTCGTGGTATATACGGAAGTCCCGACGCGTTCTGGAAGAAAGACCTAAAGCTCAACGAGCTTAACGTCAATGCAATCTTCCTCCATCATAATTCCATCAACAAAGACATGATGGAAAGGGCGGGAAAAGAAGGGATAAAGGTTTTTGCAGAATTCGCGACGTTGAATGGCAAGGGCTATGTTGAAAAACATCCCGAAGCATGGGCAATTGACGAACATGGAAACAAGGTTCAAGCCGCTACCTGGTTTATGGGGGTTTGCCCAAGCGAACCGGCATTCAAACAATATCGCATAGATGAACTTCGTAAACTCTTGCGCACCTATGACCTGGGAGGCGTCTGGATGGATTACCTGCATTGGCATGCCCAATTTGAGGATCCCGAACCTATACTACCCGAAACATGTTTTTGCGACCACTGTCTTACCGCATTTCAGTCACGCACAGGTTTAAAAATACCGGAGGGAAACATTTCCAGAAAGGCTGAATGGATACTCACTAATCACAATACTCAATGGAGAAACTGGCGGTGTTCGGTCATAACGGGATGGGTACGCGATTTCAAAAAAGTCTTAAATGAGGAAAAACCTGGCGCACTACTCGGGGTATACCATTGTCCCTGGGATGATCAGGAATATGACGGAGCCAGGCGACGTATCCTTGGCCTGGATTACGATTCCTTGAAAACTATCGTCGACGTTTTTTCACCGATGGTTTATCACGGGCGCATGGAACGAAGTGCTGAGTGGGTAAAAGAAAATATCGAATGGTTTTCTGAACGCGTGAACATTCCGAATGGTCGGTCACCGAAAATATGGCCCATCGTACAAGCGTATAACGATCCAGTGGTAATTTCCTCAACTGAGTTCGAAAAAGTTCTTCGGAATGGAATTGCCGGACGCGCCACCGGTGTAATGATGTTCACTACGAATTCAGTTGCAGAAGATCCGGCAAAGACAGCGACAATGAAGAAAGTGTATGGCGAGTGGTTGCGAGGTAATTGATACGCCAATTAGGGTTTGCTGAAAAAGTAAAAATCAAAACGTTGAGCTAACTCTAAAAGGGAAACTTTTTTGAATCCTTAGATAAAGTAAGTGCAAGAAAAAACGAACGCTATCTTAATTTTGCATGCACTTAATTCTGTTATCATCGCTCGATAAGTGTTCTGTATCTATCCACTTTTTCTTTTGCTCACCCAAAAGAAAAAGTTCCAAAAAGAAAAGGGTGGGTCGAAATATGCTGGCCACCGCGCATTCCGGGCCACCCCCGCATTTCGACCGGGCCACCGCACCGGCAGAGATCCAAGGACGTACCTCTAGTTAATATCATGTCTTTCTTTTTCAGCAGGCCCTAATTAATTTGGCCTGATCCGGATGTTTTTCCAACGCATAGTGTACAGTCTTCCGTCCTCCATGCCATGCATTTGCAGACCGATAAAACCTCGCGAGTGGGTTTTGAAAACTTCCTCATTCGTCAGATCTTCCACCTGATTGCCATTTACCCAGGTTTGAATGCGGGCGCCTTTTGCAACGATGCGAAGCTTGTTCCAGCCTTCGTTGTATAAGTAATGATGGCCATTCTGAATTTTTTCATCGGACGAAAGCCAGCCTGTTCCCAACGCTTCACCATAGATTAGTCCCGTCGTCGGCGTTCCTTTCTTCCGGTTTCTTTGCATTTCTACCTGGGGACCATTCACCCTACCGGCCCGATTGTCATACCCTTCGCCAACAGTAAACGGCCGCACTTTAGAACGAATTTGAATTCCTGAGTTCGTCATGCTATCCACCATTACATCAAGTTCTAGTTCAAAATCTCCAAACTCCCTTTTTGTACAAAGAAACGAATTTGGACTGCCGGGCACCGTTCGGCCAACGATGACACCATCCTCAACGGTGTACCTATGTGCTCCATTGAGGTGGACCCAACCATCAAGCGTTTTTCCGTCGAACAGGTCGATCCATCCATTTTCAAGTCGATCCGGTTCTTCTTCCTCCGGCGGAAGCGCAAATGCGATTATTGAATCTCCATACTTCGTTGCATTCTTCCCGCCGCCACCGGCCGCAATCACAATATATTGCTTGCCCTCGATAACGTAGACGCTAGGTGTCGCATATCCGGCGGCGGGCAGTTTATATTCCCATAGTAAACTTCCGGAATGGGTACTGAATGCCCTGATCTTTTCATCCGGTGTCCCTGCCATGAAAACAACATTACCAGCGGTCGCAACCGGACCTCCAAAATTTTTCGCTCCGGTGTTTCGAATTCCCTTGGCTGCCAGCTCGGGGTATTCACCCAATGGCACCTTCCACAAAATTGAGCCAGCGCCGAGATCAACTGCATTTAGTGTACCCCATGGTGGCGATATAGCAGGCGCGCCGTATGGATCAAGAAAGAAGGGTATCTCAACTGAATATCGGACTTTCGCACTGGCAGGTTGCGATTGCGTTGCAATTAGCGTGTCACTTCGCAAATATTCGATCAACGCTTTGATGTCCCTATTAGATAGTTGTGGAAATGCCGGCATGATACCCTGGCCTTGTTTCAAAATGAGTTCGATTTCCTCATTGGTTTTTGAAATATTTTTTAGCTGAGGATAAGTGGGCAGATTTCCTTGTCGCTCCAGCCCATGACAACTTGTACAATTTTTTCTGTAAACAATTGCACCATGCTCAGCTGAAGAATTTGCACCCCCGTCGTAAAACATCCGGAGTGTGTTGATCGAAGGAGCTTCGTTGGCATTTACGTAGAGCACATTGGTCAATGGATCGAACGAAGCTCCACCCCACTCAACTCCACCCTGATGACTCGGGGTGGTTATAATTCCGCGCAGCGATGGTGGTGTATAAATATAGCCCGTTTCATATTTGTGAAATTGTTCCAACGCTGATGCATGCGACTCAGGTGTTACGTTGGTAAGGTCGGCTTCATCCAGCGACAGTCGAACCAAAGGCGGTGGCTTTAATGGAAAAGGTTGCGTAGGCCACGCTTTTTCGCCCGGAACGGTGGATGCTGGTACCGGAATCTCCTGTACCGGGAATAGCGGCTTACCTGTCTCCCTGTCTAACACAAACGTAAGTCCCATTTTTGTCAGTTGTACAACGGCATCCCTGGACGAATCCGCATATTGCAGCGTCACCAGAATGGGAGCCGCCGGATTATCATAATCCCAGATATCGTGATGCACTGTTTGAAAGTGCCATTTGCGTTCGCCTGTGGTTGCGTCGAGGGCTATCACACAGTTACCGAACAGGTTCATGCCCTTCCGAAAGCCACCATAAAAATCATTGGCCGGCGATCCGGTTGCGAAAAATACCCATCCTCTTTTTTCGTCGACTGAAAAACCACCCCACGGATTCGCGCCACCATAGGATTCTCCGTCAACAAATTCCCATGTGTCATAACCATATTCTCCTTTTTGCGGAATCGTGTGAAAGATCCATCGAAATTTTCCGGTGACGGCATCATACGCACGCACGTGCCCGGGAGTCGAGACATATTCTTCCGGGACACGCGAAGTCACAATAAGAAAATCTTTGTACACTATCCCAGGCGTTGTAACCTCGATCGAAGCGCTTTCAACGTCAACGCCAAGATCATTACGCAAATCAATAGAACCGCCGCTTCCAAAGGTGTTAATTAGTTCTCCAGTCTTCGCATCCAGTGCATACACCCTATTATTCACAAAATGAAAAATCCTTTTGCCCTCGGATCCTTCCCAATAGGTAACTCCTCTGCTCCGTCCGCGAAATACTTTTTTATCAGGAGTGTGCTTCGCAGACTCAAATCGCCAAACTTCCTGCCCGGTTAAGGCATTGATCGCAATTGCATCCAGCCGTGGCGTTGTAAAATACATCAATCCATCAATGATAATTGGATTTGAATACATTGAAGGGCCATTGGGATCACCGGTGTGGTATTCCCATACAGGTTTCAGCTTGTGCACATTGGCGGCATTGATCTGTGCAAGCTCCGAATACTGATTCGATTTTTTGTCGCCCCGATAAATTGCCCAATCTGTGTAGTTGTCATATTTGTCTGTACTCACATCCGGAGGCCTTTGCGTTACCTTCTCCTTGCAGGACGGAATCAATGCAAGGAGCATAATCAAGAAGCCGAAGGAAATTTTCATATTATACAAGTCCACTATGCGAAATTTCAAGTTCTGTGCGTGCGTTCGTTCGTGGGAAGGTAGAAACACTTCTCATTTTATTGAATATTCTTTCCACAGGCGGGCGATCAGCGCCGGATCGAATGAACCAGTGTAGACGATCAATCGATATTTTATAGTTTCAGATCCACCTTTTGGAATATTCCAGTCACCGGAAATTTGTCGCGATGGTCCGACACCCAATTCGTTATCCACACGCCATGCATTGGGAAATCCGTCGTTGGATGGATGCTCAAGAATAGCGATGTGCCCCTCGTCGGGCCTGCCTTCTATGGGAACTCCGATGTCATTCCAATTCGCGCGCTGTAATTCCGCATCAGCATTTTTTTGACCATTGGAGTTGATTACTGTTCCTCCCGTCTCCTTCCGCCACGGCATCCGAAGAAACAATCCACCGACATAAAACTTTTCGATAGAAATATTTTCATTTGCATCACCTTTCCACTCTAGATCGATTACAAATCGACCATCAATTTCCTGCATAGACCAGTTTTGTGTTTCTCTCAGGATAGCCTTCCCTCCTTCCCCCAACAAATCGTAAATTGATTGCCATTGAACAATTTTTCCTCGCTGCTTTAGAACCTTAGCCGAAATTTTTCGCCAATAGTCTTCTTTCCAGTTCATGAAATAGTCACGTCCGTTCACCTTTTTCAACCCCCAATAAAGTCCGGTCTGGTGTTTATGGTGTTCGGGACTGAATTCCGTAAGTTCACCGTTCCCATCTGGTGCAACGATCGGATGAATGTACGGCCGAATATCAGCCTGAACATGCTGTGTAAGCAACACATCGCTCCCATTGCGAAATACACTAATCGATTCTGATTTCTCGTCGTACTGCGCAGTAAGAATTTGGCCGCACGCAGGCGTGCCCGCCGTTCCTGACAGGGCAAAAGCCATCAACAGAAAAAAAACTTTTCTGTTGCTCGTCAAATTGTATCTTCCTTTATTGATATTAATTCGTTTCAGCGCTGCAAAAAAGGGGAATATGTGCATCAATCAAAAGTAGTAGGTAAATTCGGGACTGCACACGGTAAACCAACTTTTTTGAACTAGCTTATTTGAGAACGAAAAATCGAAGAAAGAATGATAATGATTATTGGGAACAAATTTTCGTTCATTGTTTTTCCTGAAATCTGTCAGGCGAATTTCTGGCTGTGGACGTTCTTCGGGCGATTACATCCGTTGATTGTTCATTTTCCCATCGCCCTTTTAATAATTGTGGCCTTTTTGGAACTGTTGCTCCTGAAGAAACGGACGCAGGAAATGCGGTCTGCCATCAACATCCTTCTCATCATAGGATGTTTCAGCGCTGTGTTGGCTGCAATTTTCGGACTGTTTCTCAAGGCGGAAGACGACTACGCAGGATCAGCGCTTGCCATCCATCAATGGTCAGGAATTGCAACGGCAGTTCTATCTGCCATAACGTTATGGTTACATCGACGTGTTGTACAGGCTAACGGCCATGCAATTAAATCCTATCGAATATTCCTCATATCTACGGTCGTCGGTGTCAGTATAGCCGGACATTACGGTGCAACACTCACACATGGCTCGGATTTTCTTTCAAGCGCGCTGCCATGGAATAGTGAATTTAAGAACAGCAACTTTAATATCGAGACTTTTGCGAATACCGGGAACGGCGCGCTAGACGACAAGCAAATCGCCGAACTAAATCTGGAGGTCCGATCGATCTTTGCGCACAACTGTTACAAATGCCACAGCGCAGAAAAAATAAAAGGAGAGCTACGACTGGATAAGAAAGTTTTTGTAATGAAAGGAGGAGAATCCGGTGACGTCATCAGCGCCGGCCACCCGGAAAAAAGTGAAATGATCCGCCGTTTGGAATTGCCCAGAGACGATGAAGAATCGATGCCACCGAAGGGAAAAACTCTAACCAATGAAGAAATCTCAACATTGAAATACTGGATAAAATTGGGCGCACCCTGGCCTGAAAATGCCGAAGAGAAAAGTGTCTACCGCGTAGCTGAGCTTGAACCGCGTAAGCCCACACTCCCATCTAATGAAGGGAAATTTGAATCCTCTATTGACCTGTTCGTAAATAATTATTTTAAAGAAAAGGATGTTCAATGGCCTGAACCTGTCGATGACAGGACCTATATGCGTCGCGTATACCTTGATATCATAGGACTTTTACCTCCACCAGAGAAGGTAAATGACTTTATAGCTGACAGGAGTCCTGATAAGCGCAGTCGACTTGTCCGCGAATTGTTAGACCGGAACGACGACTATGCGCAGCATTGGCTGACATTCTGGAACGATGCCCTGCGAAATGATTATTCAGGGACGGGTTACATAACAGAAGGACGCTTCGCAATAACTGACTGGCTATACGAATCGTTGAAATCCAATAAACCGTACGATTTGTTTGTAAAGGAATTGATAAGCCCTACCAAGGCGTCAGAAGGTTTTATACGGGGAATACAATGGAGAGGAACGGTAAACGCCAGCCAGCGGGTCGAAATGCAGGCAGCACAAAATGTCGCACAGGTATTTCTCGGTTTGAATCTGAAATGTGCTTCATGTCATGATAGTTTTATCAGTGATTGGAAACTTACCGATGCCTATGCCTTTGCTAATATTTTTTCGGATTCAGCCCTTGAGATAAACCGCTGCGACGTTCCGACGGGAAAAATGGCAGGCACAAAAATTATTTTTTCAGAATTAGGGGAAATAGACAGTACAGCCAACGTTGACAAAAAGCTAGCGCAACTTTCAGAATATATGACGGCTCCGAAAAATGGTCGACTTTACCGCACTATTGTGAACCGTATGTGGTCTCAGCTTTTGGGCCGTGGAATCATTGCTCCCGTCGACATGATGGACAACCTTGCCTGGAGCCAGGATTTGCTCGACTGGCTCGCTTCAGATTTTGTTGACAACAAAATGGATCTGAAGCATTTGATCTTTACCATCACTACTTCAAAGACATATCAACTTCCGTCGGTTGAAATGAAAAGCGAAGATCAACTTATTGCGGATGACTACACCTTCAAGGGCATGCACCGGCGAAGATTGTCGGCCGAACAATTTGCAGATGCAGTAAGTGAGGTTGTCTATCCCATTTACGCAGATACTTTAAGGGCATTTCAACCCTCTGGTCAACCAAAGATGACTTCCAACACCCCGTTTGTAAGAGCATCGTTAGTAAAGAATGACCGCTTTCTGACAGCGTTGGGCCGCCCGAACCGTGAAAATGTTTCAACGGACAGGGCATCACAAGCGAATCTACTGCAAGCGCTCGAGCTGACAAACGGAAGCACGTTTTATGCTGCCTTGCAACAAGGTGCCAGGCAATGGAAAGCCACCTATAATACAAGCGAACAAATTGTAACTGCTGTATACGAAAAGGCCCTTGGCCGCAAACCGGAGGAAAACGAGCTAAAAACTGCGATGAATATTTTGGGCGCAGCGCCAGATGGAGCTTCCATCGAGGACTTTCTTTGGGCAGTCATGCTTTTGCCAGAGTTTCAATTGATTTATTAAAAACAAGACTTCAACGGTGAAGTATGAAAAACAAAATGCAGATCTTAATTTTACATCGTGGCCTTCGCCTAAGACTTTAAACCTGGGGTCGTGCTGATATGAATAGAAACTGGAACCGAAGAGAATTTTTACAAAGAACAAGTGCGGCAACATTAGCAGCACTCGGTGCCTCAATGCCAGTTGCTGGACTGCTCAACTCCTGCAAAGGTAAGATGAAGTCAAGTGCAGATACAGTTATACTTCTTTGGATGGCGGGCGGCATGGCCCACACCGATACGTTCGATCCAAAAAAATACACCCCCTTCGAAAAAGGCATGGAAGCCAACAGCGTCCTTAGTACCTTTAAATCAGTACCCACTGCGTTGGATGGGATTCATTTCTCTGAAGGTCTGGAATCCATCGGAAGCGTGATGAATCTTGGAACATTGATTCGTTCTTATGTTGCTGCAGATCTTGGTTTCATTCTGCACTCCAGACATCAATACCACTGGCATACCTGTTATGAACCGCCTCAGACGGTTGCAGCTCCGCATATCGGTGCGTGGATTGCGAAAGAGCTTGGTCCAAAGAATCCAGTGATTCCGGCATTTATCGACATAGGTCAGCGGTTTACTGTAGGTGAAGCTGAAGAATTGAAGGCATTTCATACCGCTGGGTTTCTCGGAAATGAATTTGGACCATTCCTTATTCCTGACCCAAGTTCTGGACTGGAAAGCGTGAAACCGCCCGAAGGAATGAGCTATGAACGTTTCGAAAGGCGCAACCAATTGTACAATGAATTGATCAGCAAGAGTCCAGTAGGTGAATTTGGCAGTGGCTATCAAAAAGAATCTCTCAAGCGCTCGATGGAACAAGCATATATGCTTTTAAATTCTCCCGAAGCAAAGGCGTTCGATTTAAGCAGCGAGCCCAAGGAAACCTATGATAAATATAATACCGGCCGTTTTGGATTGGGCTGCTTGCTTGCGCGGCGGCTTACAGAACAGGGAGCAAGATTCATAAGCGTAACGACAGAATATGAACCCTTCAAAGGATGGGACACACATGAGAACGGACATACACGTTTAGTCGACATGAAGAAACAGATCGATGTTCCCATTGCTCAATTGATCAAGGATCTGAAGCAAAGCGGACATCTCGATAGAACGTTAGTGATACTGGCCAGCGAGTTCAGTCGCGATATGATGGTGGAAGGCCGCCCTGGCGCAAAAGTGAAAGAGCAAGTAGACCAGCCCGACATCATCCATGAAGAAAAGCACTACGGTATGCACCGCCATTTTACAGATGGATGTTCAATGCTGATGTTTGGCGGCGGAATCAAACAAGGTTTTGTATATGGCAAGACTGCCGATGAGCGTCCCTGCAAGACAATTGAAAAGCCTATTAAGATTGACCAAATACATCAGACAATTTACCACGCCTTAGGAATTCCTCAGGACACAAATTATGTGATCGAGAAGCGGCCATTTTATAGCACGCCTGATGGAAAAGGGGTAGCTGAAATGGAGTTGTTTGGGTAGATGGTTTTGTAGTTAAATCATCATCCAGCTAATGGAGATGATTATCGATACAATATAATCTTTCAGTTGAACACGAAGTTCTTTTAAAGAACGAGTGAGATGGTATTGAATGGCTTTTTCTGAAAGATTCAGCGACTTTGCAATCTCTGCAATTGAATGACCTTCCAATCGATTTAATTTGAAAACTTCTTTTGATTTTTCAGGAAGATTTTTCATCCCCTCCTCAATCGTCGTTAACAGATCATTAAACTCGACGACCTTTTCAGTAGCATTTTCCTCCGAAGGAATGAAGGTCTTGTAATAGTCCCAATATTTTTTTTGGACAATCCGCGATTCAATAATATTCAATACTTTATGCTTAACAGCAACGTAAAAATAAGATGAGAGATTAGTGATCGAATGTTTGTGCCGATTATCCCAAAAGGAGATAAATAAATTCTGGACAATTTCTTCTGCCGCAGCATGAGTGCGAAGCCTGCTGTACGACATCTTATAAACAATCCTGCCGTATCGTGTAAAGAGTTCAGCAAATGCCAACCGATCATCACGCCGGATAGCATCCATCAGTTCGAGGTCATTATAAGTAGAGTACGGTTGCACAATAGGGAGAGGTATACTTTCTAAAAACGAGCAAGGGCAATCGATTTCTAAGTTAGGGCACCAATAATTAAAAGTCAACAAATCGGATCATTATCTCCTGTGCCGGCTCTTTTTTTGTAGCGCGTTTAGGAAAATTCCCGCGTTACCTGTCATGTGTTGTATGGAGCAAGATGAATTTATTGCTGCACTGCAAAGATATCTTAAAGGAGAAGCAACAGCATCGGAAAGAAAACTGATCGATCAATGGTATAATGCCATGAAAGGCAATGTGACCGAGCACGACGTACCCCTCGATAATGAACTGGAGGAATATTATCGCAACGTCATCGATCCCCGACTTAACAAGTCAAATATCAAAAACAACAACCGAACCGTTCTCTGGTGGTACGCCACAGGGATTGCTGCAACAATTTTGATTGCATTGTCATTTCTTCTTCTTTATTCAAATAAAAAGGCGGACGAGAATTTTATTGCAGAAAGGAATGGCAGCGGCTTGACATGGAAGCAAATCACAAATACAAGCAGAAATAAAAAACATGTAAAGTTACCGGATAGCTCCAAAATCACGCTAAAGCCAGGGGGCACGTTGAAATACTCATCCGAATTCAATGACACAAAGCGTGAGATATATTTGGACGGTGAAGCAGATTTTGATGTAACGCATAATCCAAGCCTTCCATTTCTTGTGTATGCAAATGAGGTAACTACAAGAGTGCTGGGTACCACGTTTGTTATCCGCGCTGTAAAGCAAGAGCAAAGAATAACTGTCACTGTAAAGTCCGGCAAGGTATCCGTTTATACCAACAGGGACAATAAAACAACTTCTGCATCCGCGCCTGAAATAATATTGACACCCAATCAACAAATCGTATACGACAAGAAACAGCACGAACTTTCAAAGACTCTGGTAGAGAAACCGAGGGTGATAATACCTCGGGAAGAAATGAAGCGTATGCGATTCGAGGAAGCTCCGGTTTCAGAAATTTTTAAGGCGCTCGAAAAAGCATACGGTGTCGATATTGAGTTTGACGAAAATGTATTCTCGTCATGCGAACTCACAACCGTGATTTCGGATGACGACATATACAGCAGACTGGACATAATTTGCGATGCACTAGGAACCAGTTATGTACGGGAACATGACCGAATCGTGATCAGCAGTTCTGGCTGTAAAACAAAATTTTAATTAGAACCTAACCTTAACCTTGCCTATGGAAAATTCTACGTAGCCCACAAAAGTCAGCCAGTGGTGCGGGAACACCACCGGCTTTCTGTCTTGCTGCCCCGACAGATCGGGGCACACAAATTTGTTTCTGCTTTTCACAACAAAAACTTCTAAAAGTATGAATAATCACCGATCTATTCAAGGTGCTTTCATTGTCATTATGAGAATAACGCTAGCCCAATCCTTGATAATGGCCATCTTTTCTAGCCTGGTTTCTGCAGCTTCTTTAAGCGGACAGGGAATCATGGACAGAAAGGTTTCAATCGACGTGCGTAATGCAGAAGTGAAGTCGGTCTTAGCCGAAATAGAAAAACAAACGTCTGTCGTATTTACGTATCGGGCAAAACTAATAAAGAGCTTAAGAAAGGTGTCGTTTTCTACAAGTGAAACGCGATTAGGCGATGTACTCGTGCAGCTTTTAACACCCGATATTGTGGTGCTGGCCCTGGACGACGAGGAAGAAATCATCTTAAAGCCAAATGACAATCCGGCGTCAATCCGCGCGGTTGAATCAAGTGTAATCGTCGCCCCGGTAACAGGTACTGTTTCCGACGAAGCCGGGCAGCCGATACCTGGCGTAAACGTCCTGGAAAAAGGAACAACCAACGGTACGACTACTGACGCAGCCGGTAAGTATTCCATAACCGTGCAGGATGAAAATAGTGTACTGGTATTTTCCTTTATTGGGTATAAAACGATGGAGACGCGAGTGGGTTCACAAACAGATATCTCGGTCAGTCTTCAAGCCGATGTCACAGCACTACAGGAAGTAGTTGTTGTTGGCTATGGAACACAAGAGAAGGTTAATCTCACAGGTGCCGTGGGTGTCACTGATGGAGAGGCCCTGCGAAACAGACCGATTGCCAACGTCGGCGAGGGACTTCAGGGTGTTGTTCCAAACCTCAATGTGAATATTAGAAACGGTGATCCCTCCGAGCCCATCGAATTTAATGTCAGGGGATACGAATCTATCAATGGCGGCCAGCCCTTGGTTTTGGTCGACAATGTCCCAATGGATTTGAATCGCATTAATCCAAACGATATTGAAAGTGTTAGTGTGCTGAAAGATGCTTCTGCGGCAGCTGTGTATGGTGCAAGAGCTGCCTTTGGTGTGATCCTTGTGACAACCAAGAAAGGATCAGGCGATAAGGTTAACATTAGTTTCGGGTCAGAATATGCACTTTCGAAACCGATATTTCTAATCGATCCCGTTACGGATCCCCATCAATTTGTGCTTGCCCGAAACGAAGCGAGCATCCGAACGAACGGAGCACCTGCTTATGATCAGGATATGATCGACGGAACAAAGGCGTGGAGCGAAA
>CAMLER010000064.1 GCA_946478915.1 uncultured Chryseolinea sp. | reverse complement strand
GAACGACAAAGGCGTCCATATCGATCAAATGGTTATCGCGATGCTTGATATGGAGGAGGAGCTTTTTGAAAAGATTTTAAACAATTTGATCCTGCGTTTTGGGTTTGAACAAACAGTAACAGAAATTATTTATCCCTTTTTGGAAAAAATTGGGATCCTTTGGCAGACACAAAACATTACGCCCGCGCATGAACATTTTATCTCCAACTTAATTCGACAAAAAATTATTGTCGCTATTGATGGCTTACCGATCCCCCCGAAGACGGCGAAGAAAATAGTAATTTTTCTGCCGGAAGGTGAGTTGCATGAACTCGGGTTGTTATTCTATCATTTTTTGATTCGCAAAGCAGGGTATCGAAGCTACTATCTTGGGCAAAATGTGCCACATGATGATTTGGTTAGTGTGTATAAAGTGCATCAACCTGAGTACATGGTGACCACAATTACCTCCAAGCCTCATTTACCCATCGAAAAGTACCTGGAACAGCTTTCTTTGGACTTTGGCAATACAAAAATCCTTGTTTCTGGCTATCAAGTGCAGAAATTTGGCGGTTCCAGATTAAAAAATGTTCAAACTTTTTCCACAGCCCTGGAATTGACCAAATTCATTTAGCCTTCCATTCAATTCACTGAATTTCAATCGGTTAAAAAAATGGGCCGACTTTTTTGTTTAACTTTTTAATAAAAAAGTCAAACAAAACCATTGCTTCAGTTTGGTTAAGCACTATATTTGTTTAACGATATGCGAATATGATTAAACATTTTTAAACCAACTGACCCATGACTGCGATAGAATTTACTCATCAGATTGCTGGCCTAAGAGGCACCTTACAAACTTTTACAAGAAGGTTTACCCATGATAAGGATGAATCGCTAGATCTTGTTCAAGACACAATTCTTAAGGCACTGACATATCGTGACAAGTTTCGCCAGGATACTAACCTGAAAGGATGGCTCTTCACCATTATGAGAAACACCTTTATAAACAACTACAGGAAAAATCAGCGTGCAAAAACTTCGAACGATACAACGAAGGATTTGTATTTCCTGAACGTTGAAGAAGAACACACTTTCAACCGCCCTCAGGAGAGTCTCGAGTTTAAGGAAATATGGAAGAATGTAAACAACATCAAAGAAGAGTTGCTTACACCTTTCAAGATGCATACGACAGGTTACAAGTACCATGAAATTGCGGAACATCTTCGCATTCCGATCGGCACGGTGAAAAACAGAATTTTTCACGCCCGGAAGGAAATCCAAAAGCGTCTGCAGGGATATTGAGAACACCCGCATAACTTCGTTGGATGGCGCATGTTGCAGTTATTGGTTCTGGCTTTTCCGGATTATCAGCGGCATGCTTTCTGGCCAAGGAAGGTTTTAAGGTTACCGTTCTCGAAAAAAATAGTATCGCTGGAGGGCGTGCGCGAAAATTCAGTGCCGCAGGATTTACCTTTGATATGGGACCCAGCTGGTATTGGATGCCAGATGTTTTCGATCGATTTTTTGCTCATTTCGGCAAGTCATCAGCCGATTACTATTCACTGCAACGGCTTAATCCATCGTACAGAGTTGTTTTTGGCAAAGATGACTTCCTGGATTTACCGTCGGACCTTGAGCAACTATATGCACTTTTCGAGCGAATGGAGCCAGGGAGCGCAAAGGTTCTTAATTTATTCTTAGAAGAAGCAAAACGAAAATATATCGTCGGAATTCAAGACCTGGTTTATCAGCCAGGTCTTGCTTTAACCGAATTGCTCAAACCGGTTGTCCTAAAAAATTCATGGAACCTTCACCTGCTCGAATCCCTATCCTCCTATATTAATAAACGATTTAAGTCCCCTCGACTCGTTCAATTGTTGCAGTTTCCGGTGCTTTTTCTGGGCTCCACTCCGGAAAAAACTCCCGCACTATATACCTTGATGAATTATGCTGACATGGTACTTGGAACCTGGTACCCTAATAGCGGAATGTTTACAGTAGTCGATGCGTTGGTATCACTCGCTGAATCATTGGGAGTAAAGTTTGAATATAATTCTAACGTCGACAGCCTGACCGTACAATCCAGTGTCATTACAGGCTGTGTCGTTAACGATAAACCTCGTTTATTTGACTATGTGGTCGCGTCAGCGGACTATCAACACGTAGAGCAAGAGTTACTGCCATCGGCGATGAGGAGATATTCAGATGCATATTGGAATAAGCGCGTAATGGCTCCATCGTCTCTCATCTTTTATCTCGGAATAAACAAACAGATCAAAAATCTCCTCCATCATACACTCTTCTTTGACGAAGATTTTAAGAAGCATGCTTCGGAAATCTACGACAATCCGCAGTGGCCAACGGCGCCACAGTTTTATGTATCCTGCACCTCAAAATCAGATGCAACTGTTGCTCCCCCCGGCAACGAAAATATTCTTATATTAATACCTGTAGCCACGGGGCTTGAAGACAATGAAAAGATAAGGACCAAGTATTTCGACGAGGTGATTAATAGGCTGGAAAATCTCACCGGAGAAAGCATTCGCCCGCACATTGTATTCAAGAGAAGTTATGCGCACAAAGATTTTATTTCGGATTATAATGCATACAAAGGCAATGCTTATGGATTAGCAAACACTTTGCGGCAGACGGCTAACCTAAGGCCTTCTATTGTGAGCAAAAAGGTGAAGAATCTTTTTTATACGGGACATTTAACTGTACCGGGACCTGGAGTACCTCCCGCATTAATTTCCGGAGAGGTAGTGGCAAAAGAACTAATTCGACGTCATAATAAAAAATAGCGTCATCTATGATCGAGTTATACAATCAATTGTCAAACCGCTGCAGTAGAATAACTACAAACTTGTACAGCACATCATTTTCCATGGGAGTAACCTGTTTAGACGGCCGATTTCGTGCGCCAATCTGCGCCATCTACGGATTCGTGAGACTTGCAGATGAAATCGTAGATACTTTTCACGGATTTGATCAGACCGTACTGCTTGAGCGCTTTAAAACAGATACCTATCGGGCGATTGACGAAAGGATTAGCCTCAATCCTATTCTTCAGAGTTTTCAATTGACAGTCAATGCTTTTAAAATTGAAAAAGATCTGGTCGCAGAATTTTTGCGAAGCATGGAAATGGATCTGTACAAGAAAGAGTACGACACAACAGAAATCAAAAATTATATCGGGGGTTCAGCAGAAGCAGTTGGTTTGATGTGTCTTAGAGTTTTCTGCGAGGGAAATGACAAGCTTTTCGAAGACCTGTCTTATTCTGCGCGCAAGCTTGGTTCGGCTTTTCAGAAGGTTAACTTTCTTCGCGATCTTAAAAGTGACTACCTGGACCTTGGTCGGAATTATTTCCCTACCATTAAGTTGGATCATTGGAACGTTAGCAGTAAACAGGACGTTGAAAAAAGCATAGAACAAGATTTTGATGAGGCATTAAGGGGAATCAAAGCGCTGCCGCATTCATCAAGGCTTGGCGTTTTTGCAAGCTATGTATACTATCGGTCACTTTTCAATAAAATAAAAAAGGTATCGCCCGAGGTAATTTTACATCGCCGAATCCGGGTTCCGAACGCCGGCAAAGCAAGATTGCTTGCTTATTCATTCCTGAAGCATCAACTAAATTTAATCTGAATGGAACAAGTAATTTTGGTGGATGAGTTGGACAACGTTGTCGGCGCCATGGATAAACTGGAGGCACATCACAAAGGTGTCCTTCATCGTGCATTTTCCATTATGATCTTTAACTCGAAAGGAGAACTGTTGCTGCAGAAAAGGTCTGCTCAAAAATATCATAGCGGTGGACTCTGGACAAATTCGTGTTGCAGCCATCCAAAGCCAAACGAATCCACCGCTGAAGCAGCTAGCTCAAGATTGAAGTATGAAATGGGAATTGATCTTAAACCGGACTTTGTTTATAAATTTCTCTATAAATCTCACCTCGACAATAATTTGATCGAACACGAAATGGATCACGTGTTTACAGGAGTATTCGATGGAGTGCCTGTTATTAACATGGATGAAGTTGAAGATTGGAAATTTGTTGGCATAGAAGACCTTCGCACCGATATGGAGGTACATCCAGAAAAGTATACTGTTTGGTTCAGGCTTATCATGAACCACCCCCATTTAAAGCAGATCCTAGCCTGACCGTTAATGTCGTGGGTGATCCAGTTGAAATCTCTGAAATTGTTAACAGCAACTCAACAATTTGTTGGTTGCGTAGGGATATACGGTTGCAGGACAACGCAGCTCTTTATTTTGCCTTAAAAGAAAACAGCACCGTTCTTCCCTTATTTATTTTTGATACGGAGATACTGGATTTTTTAGAAGACAAAAAAGATGCTCGCATTGAATTTATTCATCAAGCTGTTGGCGCACTGAAAGGACAACTTGAACAGCTAAAGAGCTCGCTGTTGATCCTGCATGGCAATCCAGTTGAGATTTTTGAGAAACTAAATCCGTCTGCCGTTTATACAAATCGTGATTATGAGCCGTATGCGCGAACACGCGATCAGGCAATCGCAACGAACCTCGAGTCGCGCGGGATCGGATTTAAAACTTTTAAAGATCATGTAATTTTAGAACCCACCGAGGTGCTAAAAGCTGACGGATCACCTTATACTGTATTTACTCCGTATAGCAGGAAGTGGAAACAAATATTCAAACAAGTCCACTCAAAAAGTTATGTTGTCGAAGAGTACCAGCATAACCTGTTGAAGGTACCACCCTTGCCGATTCCTTCTTTGGAGGACATCGGGTTTCAACAGACAAGCGCTCAATTCCCAGAGCGAAGTATCCCAATTTCAATCATTGAGAAATATCACAACCAAAGAGATTTTCCATCAATTAAAGGAACGTCCAGGCTAAGCGCACACATCCGTTTCGGCACCGTGAGCATTCGAAAGCTTTTCCAAATTGCGTTCAAGAAAAATGAAACCTGGTTAAACGAGTTGATATGGCGGGAATTCTACCAAATGATCCTTTGGCATTTCCCGCAAGTAGTAACGAATTCTTTTAAGTCAGAATATGACAGAATTGAGTGGAGAAATGATGTTAAAGAATTTAAGGCATGGTGTGAGGGTAATACCGGGTATCCGATTGTAGATGCCGGAATGCGCGAATTGAATCAGACAGGATTTATGCATAATAGGGTGCGGATGATAACAGCCAGTTTTCTTACCAAACATCTCCTCATCGACTGGAGATGGGGTGAGGCATATTTTGCAAAAAAATTGCTCGATTATGATTTAGCATCAAACAACGGAGGGTGGCAGTGGGCTGCAGGGTCAGGTTCGGATGCAGCGCCTTATTTTCGGGTGTTTAATCCGCAACTTCAAACAGAAAAATTTGATCCTAACAACGACTATATAAATAAATGGGTACCGGAGACAAACACGTCCGAATATCCCGAGCCAATTGTTGACCATAAGCTAGCAAGAGAGCGCGCCATAAAAGCTTATAAGGCAGCCCTGAGCTGACTTTCAATAGAAAAAAACTTCATCAACGAAAAACCATCCCTTCTCTCCTTTTGAATTGTGCCAGGAAGGAAGTTTCGCCACAGGTTTTGCAACAAGCTTATAATAGCGATAGGAAACTGTCGGAACTGATATGGATAGCGGTACCACGCCAGTTGACACATACCCCGTGGGTTGAACAGGTTTGACGTCCGTTATCAATTCCATATCAGTTCGCGTGTTACCTCCCCAAACCTGAACTTCCTGCGGTGGAAACACAAAGCCACCGATGTTTCTCGCGTGACTGATTACAACGGACTTGATACCCGTCGGCTTACCAAAATCAAAAAGGGCCGAGAAGGGTGCCTCGCGATACCCCAACCATGACGGTTCCTTTAAGATGTCGGCGAACCCTTTCTGATTGTCGTGCAAACCCGCGGCGCCAGAGCCGGGATATTGTTTATCGGCTGCGCCGAGCAACTCAACCTCTGCCGGATCAATACCTTCAACAAAGCAACTTTGCGTCAACACATCGCTGCAAAACCAACCGTCTTTGCAGGCTCTAGCTTTAAGAACAATAGATTTGTCCAGTGAAAAAGCTTTCTCATACAGCTCGGATTTCGTTGAATCCGGTTCACTGCCATCGCGGGAAATTCGGATTTCAACGTCTGGCATACTGTGTTTCAGTGCTATCAATTCTCCCTGTCCTATTACTCCATCGTTTTCCACACGCGGCTTGTCCAGTCTCAAGATCTCATTGTCGGTAAATAAATTTCCACTGATCTCAACATTCGGATATTTTTTTGAGAGCGTTTCAATTTCGCTATCCTTTAGCCTGGTGTTCCACGCGTACAAATGGGAAAGTCTTGGCAATGAAAGAACAGGTTCAAGGTCGGCTGCTGTCACAGGCGTTCCGGCGACTGACAATGACCGAAGATTTTGAAGACGTGTCAGCGAAGCCAGGCCTTTACCATCGATCGCCGTAAAATTTAGATTCAGAATCTCAAGGTTTGTGAAGCTGCCGATTACATCAAGGTCACCATTCGTGACCGGCATCTTAGACAAATTTAAGATTACCATCTGATCAGCCACTTTTTTCAGTTCGCTCAAAAATTTTGGATCGAAACTTTCTTTGAGGAAGAAATCTGCCTGCAGTGCAGGACTCTCTCTATAGAGAGGGAATACTGACCGGAACGGTGTATTCAATTCCTCGACAACATCAGGTGAAGCAGCATCAAAAGAATAGTTCTTTTGGACTGTCGATGTTTCAGTTTTGGCGGCCGAAAAGGATGCTACAATGAATTTTAGTGAATCACCATCCGCAAATTGGTTAAGCTTCTTTTCGAAATCTGCTCCAGAACTGATCCATGCCTCTATGGTAGAAATTTCGATTGGTGTTAACTGCGGTTTGCCATCGGGAGGCATGTGTTCGTCATGACTCAATGGAAGGTAGAATGCTTTAATCATCCGGCTTTCGCGGGGATTACCTTCAACAAATGCTTTTCCATTCTTCCCTCCTTCCTTAAACTTATCAATGGAAGTCATCACGAGTCCGCCTTTGGCTTTCGACTCATTATGGCAAGAGAAACATTTTTGGTCGAGTATCGGCTGGACGGCAAATTCATATACGGAAGCATTATCAGCAGTCAGCGCTTCTTTCGCCGAGATTGGTGCAAAAACAAAATTTTGTCCGTGTGTAAGAACCGCTCCGGTATGTCCAACCACCACCAGCAATACCAACGTTACTCCCCCCAATCCATAAAGGCTCTTTTTCATTCCATTGCTGCTCTGAAGCAGGACCATCAAATAGCAAAACCAACTAAGAACGACACCTGTTACTTTATGTTGAGTCAATATGTTGCTTCCATAATCATCCTGAAGGCTGAGGAAAAATCCAAAAAGAGCAGCGATAGATGCAAAGAAAGATGTGATCAGTAACCCTATTCCAACCATTTGCTGAAAAGAGTTACTCTCAATCTGATTGCGAAAAAAAAACATCATCGCCAGGAAAATCAGAAATCCTATGGGCAGATGAAGAACGAGAGGATGCAGCCTTCCTGCAACCTGTAACCATGCGGGTAGGTCAATCCTGTCTGCTGCAAATAGTAAAAAGAGCAGCAATATCTGAATGCAAAAAATAATGTTCAGGGTGATCCTTCTCATAAAACGACTTGAGACTATGCCAGAAGATCATGTACAACTTTTCCAGCTACATCGGTGAGGCGGTAGCGCCGTCCGAGATGTTTGTACGTCAGTTGTTCGTGGTTAAGTCCCATCAAGTGAAGTACGGTGGCGTGAAAATCGTTTACATGAACAGGATTGCTCGCTATGTTATAACCGAATTCATCGGTTTCCCCATAAACCATTCCGGGCTTAATACCTCCACCCGCCATCCATATCGTGTAATTGCGAGGGTGATGGTCGCGACCATAATTATTTTTTCTCAGGTTGCCCTGGCAGTAGTTTGTCCGTCCGAATTCTCCTCCCCAGATCACCAACGTTTCATCCAGCAGTCCCCTTTGCTTAAGATCCATCACCAGCGCAGCCGTTGCACGATCAACGTCCTGAGCCTGAAGCGGCATATCCCCAACCATGTTGTCATGCTGATCCCATCCCTGATGATAAAGCTGAACGAACCTTACACCGGATTCAGATAATTTGCGTGCGAGCAAACAATTAGACGCATAGGTACCGGGTGATAAACAATCCGCACCGTACATCTTTATGATATGATCAGGTTCCTGCGATAAATCAGACAACTCTGGAACCGCAGTTTGCATCCGATATGCCATCTCATATTGCTGTATTTTTGCTTCGATCTCAGGGTCTCCGAATTCCTTGAAGTTTAAGTCATTAAGTGCCGCTAAGTTATCCAGCATCTTGCGCGTGGCCTCACGGTCTCTACCATCTGGATCCTTCAAATACAAAACACGTTCCTCACTGCTGCTAAATTGCACACCCTGGTGAACACTATCCAAAAATCCATTAGACCAAAGTTTCGAATATACTCCCTGGCCATTGCCTCGTCCTCTCGAAAGAAGAACACAAAATGCAGGTAAGTTTTTGTTCTCGCTTCCCAGACCATAACTCAACCATGCTCCCATGCTTGGTCTGTTGCCTTGTTGCGCTCCCGACTGCATGAAAGTCAAAGCGGGGTCATGATTGATTGCTTCAGTGTGCATCGTTTTTATGAAGCATAACTCATCTACAATCTTTGCAGTGTGCGGAAATAACTCGCTGACCCACGCACCTGATTTGCCGTATTGTTTAAAGCTGAAATGAGATCCTACCAGCGGAAAACTCGCTTGTCCTGACGTCATACCTGTGAGGCGCTGTCCCATTCGTATAGACGCCGGCAACTCCTGCCCTGTCATCTTGTTGAGAAGCGGCTTATAGTCGAAACTTTCCAACTGCGACGGTGCTCCATTTTGAAAAAGATAAATGATTCGTTTTGCCTTAGGAGCAAAATGCGGAAGTCCTGCAATCTGTGTTGAATCTTCTGATCCGGATTTAAACAGATCAGGGATTAGCAACGAACCCAGTCCCACAGTCCCAAGGCCCAGACTAAGCTTTCCCAGAAAGTGTCTTCGCGTGATATGGAACCGGTTCTTCAAAAATTCATTTTCCATACTAAACTCTTGTTATGGATTCCTCCATGTTGTAAATCGTATGTATCACCTGCATCAAAGCTGCGAGCGACTGTACATCCTTTATTTCTTCATGTTTGAATTCTCCCACACTAATAAATTTTTTCGCGGTGTCGGGCGCTGCATCAAACCTGAGTTTCTCATCATCATAATATTTCAATAAAATATCCAGCTCCTGAGATTTCGGAATCCGGCATGCGATCGACCGGAAGGCGTATTCGATCCGGTCTTCCGTCGATAGATCTTTTTTCATTAATCTTTCGGCAAACACCCGCGAGGCCTCCAGCACGGTCGGATCATTCATCATGACCAGTGCTTGTAATGGAGTGTTAGTTGTTAACCTGCTTACTTCGCATAGATCACGATTGCTGGCATCAAAGACGAGCATGTAAGGCGGCGGCACTGTCCGTTTAATGAAACTATACAACCCGCGGCGGTATAATTTGTCTCCATGATCCTGAACATATCTTGCGAGAATTCCGCGACCAGAAGTCGCCATTTCCCAGATTCCTTTCGGCTGATAGGGTTTCACACTTGGACCACCGATCTCTTTCACTAACAAACCACTGCTTGCCAATGCCATGTCGCGGATCGTCTCAGCTGACATTCGTGTCCGCGGGCCAGATGACAACAAAATATTTTCCGGGTCTACGGCCAGCTTGTCTGAATTAACGTTGGTTGACTGCCTGTACGTCGACGACATAACAAATTGTTTGGCAAGCCTCTTTATGTTCCATCCATTTTTCATAAAATCAGTCGCCAGCCAGTCTAACAATTCCGGATGAGAAGGCATTTCTCCCTGCATGCCAAAGTCTCCGGATGTTTTAACAAGACCTCTTCCAAAAAACTCCTGCCACATCCTGTTTACAAAAACTCTGGACGTCAATGGATTTTTTTCATCCAGAAGCCATTTCACAAGACCCAAGCGATCATTACCGTACTTTACAGAATCGAAAGGCATTATTGCCTCTGGAAGACCAACGGTAACTCTATCTGCGGGGGCATCATAGGCGCCGCGCGTTAGTAAATACGTTGGTCTGTAACGGGGCGCATCCTCCATTACCATTACCTCCACCGCAGCTGTATCCTTTTTGTTAATGAAGGTCAAAATATTTTCCACTTCCTGCGACGTTATCTTGATTTTTGGCGGATCTGCCAAAGAGGCTAGCATGATATCACCCAGCAACCCTTTTTCAGGTACCTGGTTGAAAAAGGCAAAGGTGCTGTAGTAATCTTTTTGAAGGATTGGATCATATTTATGATCATGGCATTTGGCGCATTCGAAGGTGAGCGCGAGAAAAGTTTTAGCAAATGTATTAGTGCGATCAGTTACATACTCGATGCGATATTCTTCATCGATTACGCCGCCCTCCTGGGTAATCTTATGGTTGCGATTGAATCCCGTTGCCAGAATTTGCTCTTTCGTTGGATTCGGTAATAAGTCGCCGGCTAACTGCCATGTCAGGAATTGATCGTAGGGATAATTTTGATTGAAGGCGTGGATCACCCAATCGCGCCAGGGCCACATAGTTCTGAGTCCGTCATCCTGGTAACCATGAGAATCAGCGTAGCGCGCAACGTCCATCCAATACGCAGCCATTCGTTCGCCATACTGGGGTTGGGCAAGCAACTCGTCCACCATCTTTTCGTAAGCTTGTTCACTATTATCCGCAAGAAAGCGTTCTTGCATTTCAACAGTCGGAGGCAACCCTGTCAAGTCGAAACTGACTCGCTTTAAAAGCCGTTCCTTATCAGAGATCTCATTGGGGGTCAGCTTTCTTGCCTCGATTTTGTTTAGAATAAAATAATCTATTTCGTTGGAAGGCCAATTCTCATTATTCACCACGGGAATCTTTGGTGCTTTTGGAGGAATAAAAGCCCAGTGGGGTTTGTATTGTGCCCCCTGAGCAATCCATTTTTTTATTAATGCAATTTCGGAATCATTCAGCTTCAGGTTTGATTTGACAGGCGGCATAACCTGTGATGTATCTTCGCTCGATATGCGGCGAAATACTTCTGAAGCTTCAGGATCACCAGGAACAATCGGGTGTGCAGACGGATCGTCCTTGAGCGCGGCGTATGCGCCTTCGGCAATATCCAGCCTTAAGTCTGCCTTCCGCGCATTACCATCCGGACCATGACATATAAAACATCGATCGGATAGGATCGGCCGAATATGAAGATTATAATCAACCGAGTCTATTTCAGCTATTGTACCGGATTCTTTCTTGCAAGAAAAAACCGTTAATACCGCCAAAAATAAAACTATGGGAACAGCTAATTTCACGCCTCGCATCATACCTCAAAAGAACCCTGAAGTTACCCCAAATTAAAGGAGTTTCAAAAGAGTATTAAATAGGGTAATTTGATGTTAAAAATATATGAACCTAATGAAGAGGAAAGTGTGTTTTTTGGGTTATATATACTTCACTCATCAAATTTTGATATGGATATAATGACTTTTGTGCTTTGTGTCTTTATTATGATCGGTACTTTTCTTATTTGGGAGTTTATTGCGTGGTTTACACACAAATATATTATGCACGGATTTTTATGGTCATGGCATCGATCACATCACACAGCCCACAACCACAAATTGGAGCGAAATGATTTGTTTGCCATTGTATTTAGCGCGCCTTGTATTGGATTGTTCTACTACGCAACTGTGGTAAATTTCAACGTCTACCTGATTGCCGTGGCGACAGGAATATTTTGTTATGGTTTATTTTATTTCATCTTTCACGATGTGATCGTTCACCAACGAATCAAATGGCGGCCTGCCAGGAAGAGCAAATACCTTCAGCGGATTATTAACGCTCACTACGTTCATCACAGCAAGCATACCAAAGACGGATGTGAAGCATTCGGATTTTTGGTGGCTCCAAAAAAATATGAAGTAGCACAAACTTCAAAGACACAAAAGCGAGAAACCCTTAAGAACATTTGAAGTCGCAATACCTTTATCTCACCATCAATCTGCTTTGTATTCTTCTACCACTCCTGGCGAGCGTGTGGTTCAGGGGAGCGTTTTATAAAACATGGAAAGCGCTGATTCCAGCTATCCTATTACCCGCGATTCTGTTCGTGGCATGGGATGAGATTTTTACACAACTGGGGATCTGGGGATTTAATCCTAAATATTATACGGGGCTTACACTTGGTTCCCTTCCAATAGAAGAGATTCTTTTTTTCATTTGTATACCGTTCGCGTGCCTCTTTACTTATTACGCGTTTAAGAATATATTAGAACAACCCCTGTTCTTTTCAAAACATGAGTTATTATCATATTTCATAATAGCTGCCCTCGCTATCGCAGGCATCTATTTTATCGACAAGGCGTACACGGCCATAACTTTTCTGGGGCTCTCATTTTTCCTTGCTTATCTGGTACTTAAGGTACGTGCAAAATTCCCCGGATATTTTTATGTATCGTTCCTGGCAATACTCGTTCCCTTTTTTATTGTTAATGGGGTGCTAACCGGAGCCTTCATCGAGGACGAGGTCGTCTGGTACAACGATACGGCTATGCTTGGACTGCGAATGTGGACTATTCCACTTGAAGATATGTTTTACGCAATGTTTATGCTGTTGGCTAATGTTTCCGTTTATGAATGGCGGCTTCAGGCAGCACCAAAATAAAACCCTTGATGTTGAAAAGCCTGCGCAAGTTCAGCATCAAGGGTGATATTTATGTAAACGTTTTAAGCAGTTACTGCCTCTGCCTGTTTAACAAATTTTAATTCTTTTGACTTCTTTACTTTTTTGGATTTTGATTTCCCTGCTTCCTCCATAAACTTTTCAGCCTTCTTTTTCTTTTTGTTTTCACGCCTGATCATATCGGCGAAAAGTGATGCTAGTTTTTTGGAATTTCGCTGTAACAGCTTGTTCACTTTTTTTGTGGGCTTAGGCAACTCTAAAGTTGCAATTGCCTCTTTCATCGAATCTTCTATAAGGCCCTTGAGCGCCTTTTTAGATGTTTTTGTTTTTTCCATAAAAATTTATGATTGTCAGGACTAAGGTACTAAATGTTCACCGTAGATTCAGTCGCCCCCTTAAAACTTAACATTGGCGGGTCGAAATCTTCATTTTTACGCCGTTTTCGCAGATTTTGGAGATTATATCTTTTTTTACGCTGAAGCGCAATTCCCCCTCAAAACTGTAGAATTGACTAATAATGCGCAGTTGCGATAACACATCTTGTTTAGGATATAGTTTTGAAAA
>CAMLER010000063.1 GCA_946478915.1 uncultured Chryseolinea sp. | reverse complement strand
CACCTAACACATTAGATGAAATGGTGACGGTACGTTTTTGATCGATTCGTCGAATGCCTGCATAACTGTTTGTGTATTCGGCAGTCGCAACGGCCGACAGCGGCACCTGACGTACCTGACCATTCATACTCATATCCTGAAATATGATGGGCAGATTCATGAGCGTATTAACGTCGTTTCTTTGCGTTTCCTGAATTCTCAACTGGATCGGATAGTCATCGTTAGCATCACGGTATTTTGAAACTTCAAATCCATACAACGCTGTACTTAAAGCATACCCGATGGATTGTGTCGAAATACCCTCACGATTTGCTTTTTCTCTATCGATATTAATGAGGATCTCCGGCTTGTTGCTCTGAAAATCGGATTTCAATTCCTCTACTCCCGGTACTTGCAAGGAATCAAGGTACCGTTTCAGCCGCGTAGACGTCGATGCGAGCAAGTCGAATTCGTCAGCAGCAACCTCAATGTTGATGGGTTTACCTGTTGGCGGACCCCCTTGCTCCTGGTTTACTGAAATTTCCGCTCCCTGTACCCCCTTCACTGCGTCGCGGATTTTATCCATGTATTCACGCGTGCTTTTGCCATCGCGTTGCGAAAACTTCACAAATGCAACTGCAACTTTGCCAAGATGCGGGCTACCAAGCGTTCCACCACCCTCCATGGGATCTTCACTTGCGCCAATTGCAACGTTCGAAATGATGGATTCAACGATAGGGTTATCCTCTCCGACGACGCCCATCACACGTTTTTCAACAATTTGAGTTATTGAGTCAGTCACTCGTTGATCGGTACCAATTGGCATACGGATATACGCATAAATAAAGTTTGGATCTCCCTGGGGAAAGAATACAACCGGTGGCTGGCGGATCATTGTGAAAACAATCGAGAACACAAACAAGACCAGGATACCAGCTACAATCCAAATTGGTCTGTAACGCGACAGGCACCACTCAACAATACGCTTGTACTTGCGTTGCACGCCAGGCCAGGTAGTGGTTTGGAAATGTGTTATCACTCTTGACAGAACAAAATGATGCAGCGCATAGAGTGCAAATAGAAATACAGCAAGATTGCCCACACCTGGAATTCCAGCGATGTACGCAACAAGTGCGATTGCGCCAAAGACAATAGCCGTAATTTTAAATCCTTTGGTGACGGTCGGTTTTCTATTGGCATCGTGGTTATGTGGTTTCATAAAATCGGCAGCAAAAACCGGATTCATGATATACGCCACAAGCAACGAGGCCAGCAAGGCAATGATAAGTGTAATGGGTAAATACATCATGAACTTACCGATTACACCCGGCCAGAACGCCAACGGTATGAATGGAGCAAGAACTACCAGTGTTCCTGAAAATACGGGAAGGAACACTTCACCCGCTGCAATCTTCGCAGCTTTTCGGATAGGCACCTTTCCATTGTCAAACACGCGGTGCGTATTTTCAATCACCACAATAGCATCATCAACCACAATTCCCAGCGCGAGCAGAAATGAGAACAATGTCATCATATTCAAGCTGAAATCAATAACCGGGAAAACGAGGAAAGCGATAAAGCTGGACAACGGTACGGACAAACCAACGAACATAGCGTTGGTTGCGCCCATAAAGAACATTAGAATTACCGTTACCAGGATGAAGCCGATGATAATCGTGTTGATAAGATCGTGCAACGTAGTCCGTGTGTTATCGGACTGATCGGCTGTGACCGTTATGTCAAGACCAGGAGGTAAAATGTTTTCTTCATAGTCCGCGATGATCTCGTTTATAGCATCCGATGCAAGGATCAGGTTTTCGCCGCTCCTTTTAATCACGTTCAGGGTGATTACATTCTTCTTATCCAGTCGCGCAAAGCTTTCCTGCTCCTTGTGTGTATCCACAACTTCGGCTACATCTTTCAAATAAACCTTTGCTCCTCTGATAGACCCTACAATCGTATTAGCCATTTCGCGCGCATCTGCATACTCTCCGCTCACACTCAACGATCTTTTTACTCCCGCGACCGAAAGCTGGCCGCCCGGAATGATCACATTCTCCTGACCAATAGCCTGTGAAATATCGTTCAGACTTACACCTGCCGATGCTGCTTTATATAGATCTACGTTAATCTGTATCTCGCGATCAAGTGCTCCCACAATATCGACGCGGCGGATTTCTTTCACCGTCTCAATTTTATCCTGCATCATCTCCGCATAACGTTTAAGTGTCTGCAGATCATAATTGCCTGAAAGATTCACGTTCATGATCGGAAGCTCAGAAATATCAATTTCATAAACTTCAGGATCCTTATCCAATGGAGGCAGTTCATTTTTTGCGCGGTTCACGGCATCTTGAACATCTCTTTTAGCGTCCGTTACGTCGATGTCCGTTTCGAACTCAATGATGACACTGGAATAATTCTGTACCGAATTACTAACTATTTCCTTAACGCCATTAATCGACTTAATTTCCTTCTCAAGTTCCTTTGTGATCAGGTTCTCTATATCGGTTGGAGGCGCACCCTGATAGATGGTCAGCACATAAATTTGTGGAAACACTACTTCAGGAAAACTTTCCTTCGGTAACTTATTATAAGTGACGATCCCCGCGATACAAATCAATACCGTGGCAACGTAGATGGCTATTTTGTTATCGATGGCCCAACTGGTGGGCTTAAATTCTTTTTCGATGTCCTGCATACTTTTGTTATTTTAGAATTGGAAACCCATGATGGAATGATATCAAACCATCATGGATGTTGCAGTCTATATTTTGATAAATTCACCGTCATTAAGACCCTGATATCCGAATGTGATTACTTTGGATCCCGGTTCAAGACCGTTTACCTGAGCCATACCGTTGTAAACGCCTTCAACGGTTACAACTTTCCTGCGGGCGACGGTATTCTTACCGCTCGTCTCCGCAACAAACACAATTTTTTCATTATTGATATCCTGAACAACGTTTATAGGTACCGTTATCGCGGTAGGTTCAGTGTGGAATACAACTTTAATGATACCTGTCATGTTCGGTCTCAGGTTAGGATCTGATGGCAGGTCGATTTCCACTGCAAAAGTGCGCGACAACGGGTCAATTGTCCTTCCTACGAATGTCACTTCGGATTCAAGATCCTTTTTCAATTCTGGAATATTCACCAAAACTTTGTTGCCTTTTCTGATATCCGTCACGTAAGCTTCGGAGACATTCGCCGTAATTTTGAGATCCGATGTATTCACAACTCTGAGTGCGGGTACGCCGGGTTGAACTGCCTCTCCGATCTTTACTACAACCTCGTCAACAGTTCCTGAAATTGGTGCTTTGATACGCATCATTTCATTTTGCTCCTGCAAAGAAGCAATCTGTCGCTCAAGGCCTTCTTTAGCATTTTTTGCCTGCAGAAATTGAACTTCGGTTCCAATCTTTTGATCCCAAAGATTCTTTTGGCGTTCGTAGACGGTCTGCGCCAATTCGAGTTGTGTTTTCACTGATTCGATATTTCTTAAGATCACCGCATTATCTATTTGAGCAAGGACTTGCCCTTTGGATACATGCTGTCCCTCGTTGACATACACCGCGGTAATTACACCTGGAGACTTGGCACTAACAGAAATGTTGTCTTCCGCTTCCACCCTCCCCTGCGTTTGAACGTAGTGGTCGAATTTCTTTGGTGTGACTTCAGTAACCTCAACATCCTTGGTTTTTATATTAGCCTCCGCCGGATTTTCTGCCGCAATCTCCTTCTCAAGTTGTTGGACTTGCTTTGATATCTCCGTCTGTTGCGCTTTAAGTTTTTCAAGCTGCGCCTTTTTGTCATCAGGCGTAGCTGCACTGCAGGCAGCCAATATCGCAGCCGCGACTACTATCGATAAACGGGTGTAAAGTGAGGATTTCATAGTGGATATATTTTTCATAGGGAGTACATGCTTAGTTAGAGGTGGTGACATATTTACTAGGATCGATTTTCGCAAAAGCTTTGTCGAGGTCAACCTTGGCAACAATCGCATCGTACAGCGCGTTGTAATAATTAACCTGAGCTTCTCTCAAACTGCTTTCTGCGTCAATTACCTCGATATTGGATCCAACACCTTGTTCATATTTAATTTTAGTGACTCGCGCCACTTTCTCTGCCAAATCCATGTTTTCATCCTGTGACTTTAACGTCTCAAGTGAATTGTGAAAAGTCGTTGTATTTTGTTTAATGCTTAGATCAATACTCTGTTTAAGCGACGAAAAGCTATTTTGAGTTTTAAGCAGTTCAAGTTTCGCTTGCTGTACCTGATAATTTCTTTGGAGACCGCTGAACAAAGGAATGTTCAACGTCACACCAAATGAAGAGTATGAATACCACTTGTCTGGCCCGAACTGACTCGTTGACGGCACTGCGGATTCAGTCTTAAACAACCCGCCAATATTAGGTGATTGGGTTGAATAGCCATAATTGTAGAAACCAGTAAGGCTTGGAATGGATGCAGAGTATTTATTCTTCAAATCGAGCTCGCGCAATTTTAGTTCTGTTTCTAACAGTTGATACTCTATACGATTGGTGTAGTCCCATCCATCTTGATATTCATTAAATAGTTGTTCGTTAACCTTTAGCGTGGTAAGGTCCCCTTCAACATCTATGTCTTTCTCCATAGGGTAGTTCATCTGATACTTCAGTAAGTTCAGACTCAGGCTTTGCAGATTTAAGAATTGCAGGCGTTCGGATTTGAGATTATTCAACGTAACCCGAATTCTATCCACGTCAATTTCTTCCGCAAAACCATTCGCATTTAATGCTGTGGTATTCCTCAGCAGGGTGTCGACACGCGCAATGTTGGCATCGAACAAGGTGATACGTTCGGTGTTGACTAATACTGCATAATATGCTTTTGTAACACCTTCAACAATTTCAATCTGTGTCTGAGTCTCGGTCTTATATGCAAGACTCTTGTATGTGCTTGCAGCCTTTAATCCCACCAGGTACGAACTGCTGAATAAAAGTTGATTTACAGTTAGTCCAGCGTTACCGTTGCTCGGAAGTTGAAATACGTTTGGAAATGCAACAACATCGCCCGACTGAATACCAGGAATTCCACTCAGATCGAAAAAGCTCTGTTGCTCTGCATCATATCTCTGATAAAACCTGGGAAGCTTTGGATTGTGCTGCAGTGAAACACTACCATCGATTTGTGGAAGCCCCAAGCCAGTAGTTTCCTTTACCTTTGCCTCGGCAATCTGAGCATCAATGCGCGCATTCTTCACTTCAACCGTATTCTCCAGTGCATACTTAATACATTGATCAAGGGTAAAGCGGCTCTGCGTCTCTGATTGCGCACTTGCACTGAATGGCACAGCTGCAATTAAAATAATTAGTAATCGTTTCATAAGTAGAGAGAAGATTAAAGTCTAGTCCGATAGCTTGCCTAATGATTCTTTATATTTCTGATATAGCTTCCTGCCTTTTTCAGTTACAATGCCGTGCACGAAATGATCGAAAATTTCCATCTGGACCTGCGTTAGATTAAACCGCGACGGAGGAAACGCATTTTCGTCAAAAGGCAATTGCACGAGTTCAAGCCGCATAGCCGCCACGATATCAACATTGAGTTCCGGTCTGTACAAACCCTCCTGTATTCCCTGTCTCAAATTCCTGATCATCGAGTCACGAATAAATTTATTCTTATGATTCAGCCATACGCCCCACGCTTTCGGATGATATTTCTGTAAATCAAAAAGCAAGGAAGGATTGGTGTCCTCTGTATTTTGTTTCATGCATCTCGAAAACTTCGTCAGCTCGTCCAGCGCGTTCTTCGAAGAACTGGTGATCTCAAGAAACCTACTGGCAATCGATTCGATGTGAGCCTGACAAGCCATGTACACGATATCCTCTTTGTCAGCGAAATGCTGGTAGAGCGTCTTTTTTGAAACCGCCAGGTGCCGGGATATATCATCCATCGATATACTGCGAACGCCGTACTTCATAAAAAGGCTCTCAGCCGCTTTTAAGATTTTAGTTTTGATATCCAGTTCTTCTATTTGTTCCATAGGGGCGCAAAACTATGGAAACTATTAATATTACCAAAGTTTCCACAGTTTCCTTCAACGGCTCAAATAAAGCCTGGTTCAGTTTTTTGCATGTTTTTTTTATGAATTTTTTCCGAATTGAATGCAATCGTTTTCAAGATGTTCTTCGGAACCTAAATAAAATTACGTTTGAGCTCTTAAGAGGCTTTATCTTCATGATTCTGCGGCTTGGAACACCACTTCTCCCGCATCTTATCCTTCAGCGCCTGGCGTTCTTCTGGTGTCATCGACGATATTTTCTCAGCAAAACGGTGTTTCCAATGCTGCTGGGGGGAATATGCTTCGCCGCAGCTACCACGCCTACCACCAATCCCGAAAAGCAGAATTTTCGTTAACAAGAGTAGCCCGAGCGCCTGCCAAAATGAGATCACCGGACCAGCAAACAGAACGGGAACGAGCCAGTTCCAGAGGAGCCATGTAACCCATCCAAAAAAGAAAATACCGGCTATAATGGCGATTAAGCATTTAAGAAATATTCCCCCTCTTTTCATATTCCGGCCTTTTTACAGGTTATCATAAATCTTTTGTAATCTCTTGCGAAGTGAAAGGATGGCATACCGCTTCCTTGATAAAAGCGTATTGATAGAAACCTTTTTTTCTTCAGAGATCTCCCGAAAGCTTTTTTCTTCAATCTCATTTAAGATAAATATCTCACGTTGTTCGTCCGGTAGTTCATCGAGTGCTTCCATTATCGCCTCCCACAAAGCCTCCCGGAGATATAAATCTTCCGGTGTGTTCCCAAAATCGGGCAAGATCTCCTGTAGTGTGAGCGGTGCCCCATCGTCAGAACCGGCATGTACTTCCAATTCCGATCTTTTCGGCCGGGCTGAATCCCGGCGATAGCGGTCAATAATTTTGTTTCGTGCAACCGAAAATAACCATGAGGTTACACGGTCGATCGACTCAATCGTTTCATATCCTGCTATGAACTGATAGAAGACATCCTGCAGAATGTCTTCAGCTTCCTCAACGGTCGAGACCCGGTTGCGTATAAACCCCAGTAACCGGTCTTTCTCCTTGAGGAATGTCTGTTCCTTAATTTGCATAGCAAAGTCCATAGCTGCTAATATGTCTACTAAGTCGAACTTATTTTCCTTTTATTTTAGTTCCATCCAACTTTGAACGGAATTTATTCACCTGCGCCCATAAGATTTGCAATAACTTGCACGGCGAGTCAAAAAGTATACTTTTGAGCAACGCAAACGGAAAAGAGATGTAATGAATGCAGGACGTCAGCTGGGATTTTTTTTAGGTCCCCTATTTTTCTTGATCATTTCCATTTTTGTTCCTGAAACATTTATCTCACCGGGTGCCAACAAAGTACTTGCTGTTGCTGCATGGATGATCACCTGGTTGGTATCAGAGGCCGTTCCCATTCCGGTGACTTCTTTTTTACCGCTTATACTCTTTCCGTTGTTAAATATCCTGAGTATGCGCGAAGCAGCTGCGCCATATGCTAATCCCATTATATTCCTGTTCCTTGGTGGGTTTATGATCGCGTTAGCCTTGGAAAAGCACCGCCTTCACGTTCGGATAGCGCTCAATCTCATTCGCATTACGGGTACGTCAGGAAACGGAATCATTTTGGGCTTCATGATCGCCACGGGCTTCATCAGCATGTGGATCAGCAATACAGCCACAGCGATGATGATGCTGCCAATTGCCATTTCGGTCATTAACCTGCTGAAAACCAACGGTGAGGCTATGCCTCATGACTTACCCAAAAGGGAAAGAAATTTTGCAATGGGATTATTGCTTATGGTAGGGTATGCCGCCACACTAGGTGGACTCGCTACGATCATCGGCACGCCACCAAACGTAGTTTTTGCAGGCTTGTTGGACGAATTCTATCAGCAAAAACTAGACTTCGGAAAATGGATGCTGGTAGGGGTACCGGTAGCCGGGTTATTACTTATAAGCACGCATTTGATCATCACACGAATTCTCTTTCCAAACCATTTGTCGAAAATTGAAGGATCCGATGCACTCATCAACAATAAACTTTCCGAGTTGGGAAAAATCTCCAGGGAAGAAAAGGTGGTATTGACCATTTTCGGCATGACGTCATTCCTTTGGATATTTCAGCAGGCGTTGAATACGTTCATTTTCAAAAGCGAGCTACTCAATGATACAAACATCGCCATGATGGGCGGCATCCTTATGTTTATCGTGCCGGTCAATGGACCTCATGGGCGCTTTCTGCTTACGTGGGAGGACACTGTGAGACTTCACTGGGGAATTCTTTTCCTTTTTGGTGGCGGGCTTTGCCTGGCAGAAGGGCTGCAACACACTGGAATCATTCAAACAGTGGGGCAATGGATTGCAGGACAAAGTACGTTTAATATTTGGCTAATTCTGGCACTTATCATAGCGACAGTAGTTCTTTCTGAATTTATGAGCAATGTCGCCCTGGTGCAGATTTTTGTTCCAGTCATCTTTGGGATTGCTGAGGGAATGAACCTAAATCCTATCCTTCTCGCAATGCCCGTTACGCTCGCTGCTAGTATTGGATTTATGTTTCCCATTGCCACACCACCAAATGCTATTGTCTTTTCAAGTGGTTATATACGCATGAAAGACATGGTTCGCGCAGGCATATTGCTGGACATTGTGTCTATTATAATTTGCTTTTTAGCCTCGCTGACATTGGTAGAATGGGTATACGGGTAGTCCATCCACAACTTTTAAAATACGCACCCTAACTAACTCTTTGACATATTTATCTGTTGGTATAATATCTGCTAACTTGCAGTCAACGCAGGAAGCGACATTATGGCATATTTGAAAGGAAAGCTTCATCCGAACTCCGTAAAAAGAAAGGTCCTCGCTGGATTTCTATTGGTTTTCGTGGCCATTTTGCTGGCATTGGGCATTACCCGGTTCGGGTTTCAGGAGATGATGTCGACCGTCGACCAGTTGTCTGAGCCAAATGAAAAGCTGCAGTCGCTGAATCGGCTGTTTCAGGACATCACGCGATTGGATCAATTGCAGCGGGCAGACGCAATCAAGAACCCTCAAAAACCCTATGATGCTTTTCTGATTCAGTCCAAATCCATGGTCGATAAGATCGATTCTCTTCGATTGTTGGAGTGGGATACCGCGCAGCAGGTGCGGCTCCTTTCAATGAAAAACATTCTGAATAAACGGAACAAGGTATTCATCTCTTACCTCAAGCTGCGATCGGACCTTGTAAATAACAAACGGATGTCTTACCGACTTGATACGCTATCAGCTATCATCGAGAGCGAAAAAATCAAAGTTGATACCAACGTGGTGACTACACAAAAAAAGGTGGTGACAACGTACACAAAAGACTCTGTTATTGAGCAAAAGGACGACCGTTCCCGCATCGCTAAGCTTTTCAGCCGAAAGAAAAAAGCGCCTGATACCACACAATTCAAGGTAGAACAGGAAATGAGTGTGACAATCGATACCCTTTCAGTCGCACGACAGAATCAGGCTTTAGAGGAAGTAGGTCAGATCATGATCGACCTTGACAAGGAACAAAGAGCTGAGAGCAAAAAATTAATGGAGCGTGAACTCGAGCTCATAAATTCCAATAGCCTCTTCGTTACACAGCTGCTCGGAATTTTACACGAAGTAGAAAATGAGGAGTTGTCAAAAATGCACGCGAACAACAGCCGGGCGGTAACAGTTGTTACTCAGAATATTTCCAGGATCAGCTTGCTGTTGCTTGCATTTTTCCTGGGAGCGGCAGTCCTTGTGTATCTGATCTGGGTCGATATTGCGCGCAGCAACTATTATAAAGATCAACTGGAGCGTGCTAAGGAAGAAGCCGAAGAACTAAGCAAGATCAAGCAGCGCTTCCTGGCAAACATGAGCCATGAAATCCGAACTCCGCTGCAATCAATTTTAGGTTTTTCCGAACAGCTGAAGAATTATGATGGCCCCCATGTCGAAGCCGTTGGCGCCATACACAGTTCCTCGGAACACTTGCTTCACATTGTAAATGAGGTATTGGACTACAGCCGAATTTCATCCGGAAGTTTTACACTTGTAAAAGAACCATTCTCACTTTTCGCTCTCCTGAGAGAAGTTGAATCCGCAATGCGAATTCAGTCTGAGAAAAAGAAATTGACACTCCTGCTTGATCTGGAAAAAGCTTCCGATTTCGATTTGCTGGGAGATTCTTTCCGCTTGCGACAGATCCTGTACAATTTGATAGGCAATGCGATAAAGTTTACATCAAAAGGATACGTTAAGTTAACACTTAAGACAACTGAAAACGAAAAATGGGTCGATTGCACTTTTGAAGTATTGGATACCGGTATCGGTATACGCGCTGAGGATCTTGAAAAGATTTTTAACCAATTTGAGCAAGCCAGCTCGTTTGTAACCCGGAATTTTGGTGGCACAGGATTAGGTCTTACAATTGTGAAATCCCTTGTGGAAGCGCAGGGGGGAAAATTGAATGTGACCAGTCAGCCTGGTCATGGTTCTACCTTCAGGATCGATATCCGATTCGAAAAAAATATCGGCAAGGTTGCTGAGCTTCAGAGACTGCCTGCCATCGTCACGACTGACACTCCCGGGAAAGTAATTGTCGTCGATGATGACGCTATGATCCTGAGGTTGTGCAGCCTTATTTTTGAAAAGCATCAGATAAATTATATCACGTATAATGATGCCGGTAAATTAATTCACCAGGAGCCGGACCCGGAGGTGACACATATCCTGATGGATATACGCATGCCCCATATCAATGGTATCGACCTGTGCCATGCTCTCCGAAAGACATATAGTTCGGAAACGAAGTTTATTGCTTTGACCGCCCACGTGTTTGCTCAGGAAAAACAGCAGCTGCTGGATGAAGGCTTTAATTCGATCTTATCGAAACCGTTCCGCGAAGATGAATTACTGCACTTATTCGGTTTGAAAGCCCAGGATGCCAACTCGGTTGACCATCAACAATCCTTGCTTGATCTTTCCATGCTGAGAAAAATTACCATGGGAGACGAATCGTTATTTCAGTCTATCCTTCAGCAATTCCATGAGGAAACAGAAAACGACTTGCACCGACTAACTGAAAATTTGAAATCCCCCATCCTTGAGTCCACCAAGATCAGGGAGATAGTCCATAAGCTCGCAGGCCGGGTTGGACAAATGGGGGCACATGCTTTGTCCGCACATTTTCACGATATTGAAAACGCCATAGTTGAAGGAAGGCCGATTGAATCTTTGAGGGAAAGGTTGGAACAATCGCGCAACGAACTGATAAAACTCATGGAGGAGATCAAATCTCAAACTATGCAGCGCTCTAACTAATGGGAATTATTCGATTCCGTACTTTTCAATCTTAAGATAAAGTGTTTTTCGATCTATATTTAAAATGCGTGCAGCTTTGGATTTATTGAAGCGGACTTCGTGCAGCGTCTTAATGATCATCTCCTTTTCCTGGGTTTCCTGCAACGCTTTCAGATCGTATATTGGAGCGGCTTCTGTCGATAATTTTGGCGGTGGATTTCTTACGGTCTCTAACATTTCAGCCGGAAGTGCATTCACTTTGATCAAGCCATCGCTTGTCAGCAAGACTGCGCGCTTTATCACGTTTTTCATTTCCCGTAAATTTCCGGGCCACTCATATTTTCTAAAGATCTCCGATACCTGATTATCAAACCCTGTAACGTGTTTACCTAATTCCTGATTGGCCAATTCGGTAAAAAAGTTTAAGAATTCTTCCAGATCCTCACTGCGTTCGCGGACGGCAGGAACCACCAGCTTAAACTCATTCAGTCTATGGTAAAGATCTTCTCTGAATGTGCCTTTCTTAACTGCATCGGCAAGATCATCATTTGTTGCCGTGAGGATTCGGACATCAACTTTGATTTCTTTGTTACTTCCGACAGGCTGAATCACCCTTTCCTGGATAGCCCGCAATAGTTTTATCTGTACTTCATAGGACAAGTTCCCAACTTCGTCGAGGAACAGCGTGCCTTTATGGGCTTCCACAAATTGTCCGGTTTTATCCTGAACGGCGCCTGTGAAGGATCCCTTAACATGGCCAAACAACTCGCTCGCAGCTAACTCTTTTGAAATTGCTCCGCAATCAACTGCGACAAAAGGCGCTTTTGATCGCGCGCTTAATCTATGGATAGTCCTAGCAACGTTTTCTTTCCCTGTACCGCTCTCACCCTCGATAATAACCGACATGTCGGTGGGCGCGACCAGTTTTACATATTCATACAGCTTTCGAGCGACCTGACTGGTACCCTCCACGAATTGTTTCGTCATAGGAGGTCGTTCTGCCGCCGCCGACTGCTTTTCCTTCTTCAAAGCTTGTTGAACCAACATCAGCAATTCATCAGGATTTACCGGTTTGGTGATATATTCGAACGCACCCATTTTCATGGCCTTTACTGCAGTGCGAATGTCAGAAAAGCTGGTCATGATGATGACCGGCACGATCGGCGATACCTTTTTCAGCTCGGTAAGCACGTCCATCCCCGTCATATCTGGCAAACGGTAATCCAGCAGTACCAGATCAACTTTATCGTCCGCAAAAGCTTTCAGTCCCTCCTGCCCCTTATGAGTGACCGACACCGAAAAACCGTTCTTAGACAAAAATCCATCAAGAATTCTGCAGAACGTCAGATCGTCCTCAATGACTAGTATTCGCGCCATAATTGGCCCAAAATAAAAAAGAAAGCTGGAATATTTCCCAGCTTTCTTTTTTCATTTACAAGTTGTTAGAAGTCAATCGAATGCTAACGAATTAGCCTTGCGCTTTACCTTCTTTGTCGAACGTTACAGTCTTAGTTTCAGCACCGTTCTTCAATTGAACTTCGTAAGAATCGGTTGCTTTTACATGGTAAGCTGCATCGATCAACCATCCGCGATATTCTTGTGCTTCAAGGGCCTTCTTAACTGCTTCAGGTAGCTCTTCAGACTTGATTTTAGTCTTTTCATCTTGTTCAGCAGCCGCAGGAGCTTGGTCTTGTGGAGCTGGAGCAGGAGTCACAGCTTCAGTTGCTTGATTGCTTTCCTGAGGCTGAGCATCTTGTGCGTTTACAAGTGCAACACTTCCCAACAGAGCTAGAGAGGCAAACATTAATTTCTTCATGAGTGATTGAAATTTTAGTTAAACATTTAGTTTTCTCTCTTGCGGCTAATGATATGCCAGAGGGTACCGTTGGTTGAAACGCTTGTAGCTCAGTGACTTAAAAATCTAAGACTTTTGATTGGGTTAAAAAGGTGTAGAACGATTCTACAAGGTGCGTTTGCGATGCTACAAAATCGGTAATCAGGTAACCGGTGTGCACGGAACGAATGGGTGCTAAGTTGTTCGTTGGGAACGGGCAAGTTGTTCGTGGTAATCGATTTTGACATTGGCGATCGATGTCATTAGTTAACGGACCGAACACTTTTACATCGATACCGCACAAT
>CAMLER010000062.1 GCA_946478915.1 uncultured Chryseolinea sp. | reverse complement strand
GGCCTGCCTTTATTTCCGGCGCCGGGCTGAACCTGGTTAACATCAAGATCTTCGCTTACTTTATGAACAGTCTCGGGGCCTACAAAGTAGACCGGAGAAAAAAGAACGTTCCATACCTCGAAACACTGAAGTTTTATTCAATGCTTGCAGTACAGAAAGGTGCGCATAGCATTTTTTTTCCCGGGGGCACGCGATCACGGTCAGGAAGACTTGAGAAACAACTTAAACTGGGGCTGCTCAGTTCCACCATTGAGGCACAGCGCAACCTTTACCTGGAAACACCGGCCGATCAGCCAATCAGAAAGATATTTATTGTTCCGGTTACCCTGAATTATCATTTCGTACTCGAGGCACCCGACCTTATTGACGATTACCTCTCGTCGAAAGGTCAGGATCGTTATCTTCCCGAACAGGACAAGTACGGAAGCTGGCAACTGTTGCAATTTCTTTTCAAATTTTTCACGAAGGGTTCTAATATCTCCGTCTCTATAGGTCCCGGTCTGGATGTGATGGGCAACTATGTTGATGAGGATGGCAATAGTCTCGACAATCACGGTCGGATAATTAACCCGCGCGATTATTTCATTTCAGACGGCGTCGTTACCATCGATAAACAACGGGAGGACGAATACACGCGCATGCTTAGCCAACGCATCGTATCTGAATATTACAGGATTAACCGCGTTTTCGGTAGCCACCTCGTTGCGTTCGTTGCGTTTGAATTATGGCAGAAGAAATATCCCAACCTGGATTTATTTGGATTGCTCCGATTGCCGGAAGAGGACCAGGAGTTGCCTTACGAAGAATTCCGCGCAGCCTGTAAAAGAGTGCGCCGACAGATCTACCTGCTAAAAGATGAGGGTAAGATTTATCATGCTACACATTTGAAGGGAAAAATCGACCTGGTGATTCGTCATGGACTTGATAATGTCGGCATCTTTCATTTAAAGCGGCCGTTGCTCATGAACAAAGAGGGAAATATTATAACAAGGGATTTCAGCACCTTATATTATTATCATAACCGCTTGGCAGGCTATGACCTCGAGAAGTTTGTCTGACAATGATAAACCTGTAGGCGTCATCGGCGCTGGAAATTTCGGCAGTGTCATTGCCAACCTCCTCGCACAGCGCCGCAAAGTGTTATTGTATGCCCGCAACAAAAACGTTGTTGATCACATTCTTGCCACAAGAGAAAACCGAGGCTACAAAATTCTCGATAACATCACCCCTACTCATGATCTTGCCGAGATCGCAGATCAATGTCATGTGATCTTTCCCATTGTACCATCGGCGCACTTCCGGTCAATGATGAAAAACCTTTCACCCTATCTCCATCCTTATCACTTACTCATTCATGGCACAAAAGGTTTCGATGTAACATTGCCAGAAGGTGAGACCATCGATTCGATCAAGGAGCTCAACCGCAGCATGGTGAAAACCATGAGCGAAGTGATCAAAGAGGAAAGCGTGGTGGTTAGGATTGGATGCTTGGCAGGACCAAATCTTGCGCGGGAACTTGCCGAAGGTCATCCTGCAGCAACCGTGATCGCGAGTCCCTTTAATGAAGTGGTGAATACCGGAAAAAAAATGTTGAGGACGGATCGATTTCAGGTTTATGGTAATAATGACCTTGTTGGTGTGGAGCTTGCGGGTGTTTTGAAGAATGTGATAGCGATTGCCGCTGGCGCATTGAGCGGCATGGGGTACGGAGAAAACGCAAAGGGATTGTTGATCAGTAGGGGAATGGTTGAAATGGTTTATCTCGGTCGCGCTCTCGGTGGCAACACGAAAGCATTTCTCGGCATTGCTGGAGTCGGCGACCTGGTAACGACCTGTAACAGCTCCCTGAGTAGAAATTTTAATGTGGGATTCCGTCTTGCACAAGGTGAAAGATTAAACAATATCACGGAGAGCATGGACGAAATTGCGGAAGGTATCAACACCATTCAGATCGCAAAAAAATGTGCAGATTATTATAAGGTGAGAGCTCCGATCACATCGGCTCTTTATCAGGTTCTATTCAATGATCTTACCGTCCAGAAAGCAGTACAGTATCTCATGCGGTATCCACTCAACGTGGATATTGATTTTCTTAACGACTGACTTTCACAAGAGGATTTCCCGAACGTTATCCCTGATCTTTCCTGCCAGGGCATCCAATGGAAGGTCATTGATATCGCGACCAAACGGATCCTCGATTTCTTCCGCAATAAGTTCGACGCTGAGCAGAACAAACGAGACAAGAACAACGATGGGGATAGTCATGTACCCTGAGGAAGACACAAATCCGAAAGGCAAGGTAACGATATAAATAAAAATAAATTTCTTAACGTACATCATATACGAATAGGGAATAGGCGTATACTTGATCCGCTCGCAGGCGCCTAAAATGTCGTTGAAATCTTTTAGCTCCTTGTCCAGGTTGATAAGATGATCACCCGTAAATTTTTCCTGGCGGTAAAGTTCATTTACCTTCCGATACATCAATGCTGCAATACGGTTTGGTTTGTGCTTATATTTCTTCAGATCATCGATCAGTTCAGCATCAGGAGGAGGGTCCAGCTCCGCAAATTGAACGCCACCTCGCAAACTTTCCTTGGCAGAAAAAACAAAATTTGAAATCATTTTGTAAAACCATTCCCGATCTTCGTGATTCTCGGTGCTGATATAAGCCGCCAGCTTCATTGAGAAATTCCGGGTGCTGTTTACCAGCGCCCCCCAAAGTCGCCTCCCCTCCCACCAACGGTCATAGGCTGTATTAGTCCGGAATACCAGGAATAAACCCAAAACGATACCCAGGAGCGAATGCATCGCCACCGTTGGCTGAAACTCGTTTTTGTACCAGTCGAAATAGTCAATAAAAATGTAACAGATCGCTCCCGAATACACCGCCATAAAAATCAGCGCGGGCAACAGCATCCTCATCACCCTGCGGCTGTAGGAATGAAAAATTAGTGCAAACCACTGCTTTGGATTGTACATCACCATAAGCTGATCGTATTTGATGCAATAACTCTATTCAGATTTTTATTTCCAATACCCAAAATTATATTCATAATTTTCGGGTTGGATGCAATACTTTTAATACAGTATCTTTCAGTCTTAATCACAAAATGAATATGCGATCCCTTTTGGTTCTGTGTGGATTTCTGATAACCGTAGCCGTTTCAGGGCAGGATTATATTGTTACGATACATGGCGACACACTGGTCGGTGACGTAAAAGCGTTGACTTACGGTCCAGATAAGAAAGTTCAAATAACAGAAACTGGTAAAAAGAAAGTCGTATATCCCTTCTATAAGGTTAAATCTTTTACTGTCGATAATGAGGTATTTCAACCGATAAAAGGTCCACAAGGCTACACGTTCATGAAACTGGTGAAAGCCGGATACCTTTCGCTTTATTCATTTCAATCCAATAACCAGAATTTGTATGATGGTCAGTACCTTGTCAAAATGGATGGTGAAGGCATCGAGGTGCCAAACATAACCTTTAAAAAAGGAATGAAAAGGTTCCTGGATGATTGCCCAACGGTAGCCGACAAAATCGATTCTGATGTCTTAAACAAAAAGGATTTACTGCAGATTATCGATGAATATAATACCTGCATCACTAACGCGGCAGCCACTAACCGTACAGTTGTGGAATCCAAACCAGTCGTGCCTTCAAGTGTCCTCGATTCCTGGAATGCGCTTGAAAACAAAGTAAAATCTCAATCCAATTTTGCTGAAAAGGAAAATGCTCTCGAGATGATAGGCGAGATCAAGAGCAAGATTTCAACTTCCCAAAAGATTCCAAATTTCCTAATTGAAGGGTTGAAGAACTCTCTCAGCCAACATGAATTCAAGGCTGAGTTGGATGCAGCGCTCGGTACTTTGAATTAGATTGAAGTACTAACCTCGCCACGCAAAGGTCCGCGCCCTTTTCAGTATCGTCAGAATCTGATCCTTGTTCATAATAACAACGTACACGCTGCAGAGTGCGACCGCAAGGGCAAGGAAAAAAAGATAGCCGCCATCTCCTTGAACGGAAATTCCCAGTTTCGTCACGTGCATCATCAAAGCGCCGCCCATGAGACCCAGCGAAAGCAGTCCGCCAAGCCATGCAGTAGGGTTGATCACCAACAATAAACCGGCAACGAGCTCTAAAACACCAACAGCAATTCTACCCCACGGCTCCATGCCCACGGTAGTAAAAATGTAAACCGACTCGGGAGATGCTGTAAACTTGAAATACAGTGTTTGCAGCAAAATGATGGCCGCGATAAATCGCGCGCCAATGTACAAAATGGAATGCATTGACATAGCTTTCTGATTTTTTCGAAATGTAAATCAGTTGGCTGTTGTGAAAAGTCGCCGCCTTGACAAATCAGCTACTTAAAGAAACTTCACCGCTCCATATCCTGGCCTCATCGAACGAAATCGAGCCATTGTGCACCTTCAATGGAGAATCAATATTGTTGGAGTAAATCGATCCTGTTCCAAGTCCCTGAGGGATGCGAATAGGATAGTTCGCTGTGAATTGACATATAGAATTAAGTCCGATGTTGGATTCAAGGGCCGAGGTTATCCACCAGCCAATCTCCAATGACTCAGCCAACTCTATCCACTGCGTACAACCACTTAACCCTCCGTGTAAGGTTGGCTTAAGCACCACAAAAGCAGGCTTCATTTTTTGAAGCAATTGTTTTCTGCTATCGAAACTTTCATGACGGATAAGCTCTTCGTCAAATGCGACTGGGATCGGAGATTCTTTGCATAGTTTTAACATTTCATCCTTGCCGGCCGCGATGGGTTGTTCAATGGAATGAATCTCATACTTGCTCAGCGCCCGGAGTTTGGTCATAACGTCGTCCGGCATAAAAGCACCGTTGGCATCAAGCCGTATGCTGATACCGCTCGCTGCATAACGCGTACGGATCTCTTGCAGCAGCGCACACTCCTGATCAAAATCAAGTCCGCCCACTTTTAATTTCAGGCATCGATAGCCATCCTTGATTTTTTTGTCGACCTGGTCCATCATAAAATCAAAGTCGCCCATCCAGATGAGACCGTTGATTGGAATCGCCTTACCCTTCAGAAAATCATTTCTGAAAATTATCCGTTTGCCTCCCTGAAGCAAATCGAGATACGCTGTTTCGACGCCGAACGTGATGGATGGAAAATGTGGCGGAATGGTTTCTTTGAGACGCTGAAAAGTTGAAGCACCAAATTGCTGAAATGTGGTGTGCCTCTTTAATTCACATAGTCGTTGTATTACCGACGCTAAAACGTTTTCGAAATCGGGTGTGTCATCCAGGCTAAGTCCGGGAAGCGGGCCACATTCGCCCAAGCCGAACCGCTCCGGATTTATATCGTCCCACAACTTAATAAACCATGAAGTCTTATCCTCCATCGGACCGCGAGATGTCCTCGCGCTAAAATTGAATCGGAAAACCTTTTTGAAATACTCTGCCTGAAGCGCCATAAAATATCAAATGACTAAAATAATATTTTAGAATTAACTTTGACGTTTATTATTATGAACATTGAGGTAAAAAATTTTTCCTATCAGCTTCCTCCGGATAAAATCGCTAAATACCCGCTGCCTGAAAGAGATCAATCCAAACTCCTTTTCTTTAAGAACGGAAAGATTAAGCATCATAAATTTGTCGAGCTACCTGAGCTGCTGCCACCTCGGTCAACATTATTCTTCAATGACACAAAAGTGATACCGGCACGAATAATCTTTCAAAAGTCATCTGGTGCCCATATCGAAATATTTCTTCTCAGTCCTATAAATCCATCGACACTACTTGAGGAGACCATGCGATCGACAACTACCTGTTCATGGAAATGCACGATCGGAAATCTTCGCCGTTGGAGTCAGGGATCTCTTTCAAAAAATGTTGCCGGCGAAAACCTGACCGTTACACTGGTTGATCGTCAGACCGGCTTAGTACAGTTCGACTGGACCGGCAGCAGTACCTTCGCAGAAATCCTGCAACGCACCGGTAATACGCCCTTGCCCCCATATCTTAACCGCGAAGCGGATGCCATCGACGAAGAACGTTACCAGACTATTTACTCTAATCGACAGGGTGCGGTAGCCGCGCCCACAGCCGGCCTTCACTTTACTCCTTCAGTGATAGCCACCCTGAAAGAAAAAGGATTTCAACTTGATTTCCTCTCACTGCATGTTAGCGCAGGGACTTTCCAACCGATAAAAGTAAAAAATGCGGCAGATCACCAAATGCATCAGGAGCAGGTGGTCTTTACGCGGCAAAATATTGAGGCATTGATCCGTGCTGAGACTGTTGTCGCCGTAGGAACTACATCGCTTCGAACACTTGAAAGCATATACTGGTTCGGTGTGAAACTGATTCAGGATCCCTCATCTGAATTCGACATCGATCAACAATACGCCTATACGCACGAGAATCCTCCGCAAGCCGCGGATGCGCTCGAGGCAGTTCGTCATCATATGCAAACTTATGATATAGAAACGATCACAGGTGAAACGTCAATCTATATTATTCCAGGATACAAGTTTCGTCTCTGCCGTGGATTGATAACAAATTTTCACCAGCCATCTTCGACGTTGATATTGCTGGTTGCCGCCTTTATCGGAGATGATTGGAAACGGGTATACGAAGAGGCGCTTGCCTATGACTATCGCTTCCTCAGCTATGGCGACAGCTCGTTGCTCCTTCCTGCGGAAGCGAGCAATCTGAAGACTTCCTAAATTGTGCTACTAATTTTTTGTCTCGAGGGCGCTAAGATCGACTATATTCACCTCTACGCGTCTTCCCTCTTCTTTTGAGGCTGTTTGATCTTTCGTTGCTCCATACCCTTTGGCAACAATTCGGCGCCGTACTATTCCTTTATGATTAATGTAATCCAATACCGCAATTGCTCGCTTATTGGAAAGTTCGCGATTCAGTTCTTCGCTCCCCTCCACAGAAGCAAACCCTAAGATTTCCACACCGAGGCCAGGATACTTATTCAGCTCTGCAAGAATGGCATCCAGCTGACCGTTGTACTGCGTTTTCAGATCACTTTTGCCTGCATCGAAATATATTTTTGCTGATTTCAGCAGCGCAGATTTGTCAAAATGATGGTTTGACTTTTCCTTGGATTTTTTCACTTCTTCTTTCATTACAAATGTGGGTAGCGAAAAAATCGTCTTGCCATCAATCCTTTTCTGTTCAAACTTACTCTCATCGCTTTCGTCATAGTAGTAAGTACGGGATGCTACTTCTATTCTTGAGTTTTGTTTCTCATCGAAATTCACATCTTCAACAGGATCCTTCATCTGAATCAACTCCGTGAGATAATTCATTCCTTCTTTGTCCTGTGAAGCAATCAAGTCCAGCATCATATCATAAACATCAACATTTCCGGCCTGAATTAATTTGGCTTCGTGCGTCTTGCGCAAATCGGCCTTCACGTCCTGGTCAGTATCATAAAATGCGTTCTTTACCTGGACTTCCTGGCCAACTACAACATCGAACTGGCGGATCGTTTTAAGGTTGATCATCTGATACAGTTCATAGAAATAAGTCTGATTCGGAATGTTGATATTGAGTGTATAAGGTAAGAATCCTTCCGATTCAATAACCATATCATAATCTTTTGCCGGCGGAAGTATCACCAAATAGTTACCGGTCTTCGGATCGGGATCATAAACGAAGTCAAGTTTCTTATCTGTTTCATTGTCGATCAAATATATTTTTGTCGGCATCGGCTTCCCGGTTTCGGCGTTAAGGATTTTTCCTTTTATCATCGTCAGAGGAATATCTGCCGATTCTGCGGGCATGTCAATATAGTAGATGTCCTCGCCGCCCATGCCGCCTTTGCGATCCGACGAAAAGTATCCACGGGTTCCGTCAGCAATCAGTGTGAAGTAGTTGTCGTTCGACGTTGTGTTGACCGGATAACCCATGTTCTCCGGATTAGTCCACTTGTTCCCAACCATTCGCGTGACAAAAATATCGCGGCCACCCATTGTATTGTGTCCATCCGAAGTAAAGAAAAGGGTCTTTTGATCAGGATGTATAAATGGCGCATCTTCGTTAGCCTTGGTGTTGACCTCAGGACCAAGATTAACCGGTGAAGTCCAGGTTCCATTGGCCTGCAAAGACGTCTTATAAATATCGAGTCCACCCTGACCATTGAGACGGTCTGAAGCAAAATAGATTGTCTTACCGTCCGGTGTTATACTCGCTGTAGATTCCAGATATTTTGGCGTGTTTATACTCGGTGATATCAGGCTTGGCTTTGACCATTCTTCTCCAGCCTTTACAATTTGATATAAGCTGCCAGGGTCTGAAGCACCTCCCATAAAAATCAGCATTTTTTGTCCATCCGCCGACAGACCTGCAGTCCCCACGTTGTAATCATGCGCGATAGGCACCACCTTTGGTTCGGTCCACGCACCCGAATTGTTGTACGTAATATAAATTTCTTCAATAAATTTATCTCCTGTTCGGGTCTTACCCGTATTTGGCCGTAATGCTGTAAAGGCCATGACGCTTTCATCAGCTGACAATACCGGATTGTATTCAGTGTAACTACTATTGATGATCGAATTAAAATGGTGCACGGTAAAATCGCGGGGCACTGACATGAAGGCAACGGCGTTGTGACAAGTTTTTATTGCTTCATCAGCCATGGACATTGCCTTTTTATCCGCTTTGCTACTCACTTCACGAAACTTGTTAAAATTTTCGATCGCTTTTTGAACATTCTCATCCTTCAGATAAATGCTGGCGAGATCATAATACAGCGATGTTGGCATGTCCTTCCCTTTTGCAAGCGCATATTCGAAATAGGGAATAGCTTTGATTTGTTTATTGGTCTCCGCAGATTTCTGGTAACACACCGCCACCTTATAATGAACGAGTGGATCCTTTTCACCTGCACTAATGGCCTCCAGAAATTTATCAAGCGCCATATCATAACTTCTGACACTAAAAAATCGCTCCGCATCAGCCAAAGACTTACTTCCCTGTGCAAACGTCGAAGTGACGGTCAGAAGGAGGATAAGCAACAGTGTATTAGCCTTTTTCATCATTGGTTCTTGAATTTCCATTCAATACTACAAAATGGCCATCCATATGAATGTTCATAATCAACGGTAATCTTACAAGTGCTTTATGGATTTGAAAATTTACCATAGCTTCATATTGTAATTTTATCGCGCTGTGAGGTCATTGTATCCTATCATAACTCCGTTATTCAGCTCATCGCTGAAAGCAATCGGATCATCGACAAAAATGTAGATTCGACGCTAACTTAAGAGTACGCATGCCCTTCGAAATAGACGTCCTGATTGTATTTGCCGATACGGATAATGAGCCCTCTCGGGATGGGAAAGAGGGATGGGTTTTTCAATTCAGGAAGTTTTTAGAGTTCATGCTTAGCCAGGTGGTTGACGTTAAACTAAAGGTGCTGCTGAAAGGCGAGTATGAAACGATGACATCACCGAGGTTGGATAACGTTGGTCTACTGATTCCAATTTTGTCACAGGAATTCATGTCGTCTTCAACCTGCCTTGAAAACCTAAGAACCTTTTACAATGCAGTAGGTAACAACAGCAGCAGAATTCTTAAGGTGGTAAAAGATCCGGTGCCTGTTCGGGAGCAGCCCGAATTTCTACAGCCCCTTCTGGGGTATGAAATGTATCAATTGGATCCGGATTCCGGTGAACTGATAGAATTTCAAGATTACTTCAGCAGGGAAGCACAACGCCAGTATTGGATGGAGATCGTTGATCTTAGTCACGATGTTGCAAGTGCCCTCGAGAAGCTTAAAAATGGAACGACTGAGGCTCAGGTCAAAGAATTGTTCAAATCAAAGATTGTTTATCTCGCGGAAACCGGACACGACCTGTCTGTCGAACGGAATATCATCAGGCGTGAATTACAACGGTATGGATATACTGTGTTGCCTATCACGTCTTTATCAGGCGACACACCAACAATTGAACAAACCGTAAAAAGAGACCTTGAAGCTTCAAGTATGTCCATTCACCTGATTGGAAATACTTATGGCGAGATTCCCGAGGGAGGCAACCAATCCATAATGGATATCCAAAACAGAATTGCAGCCGAGAGAAGCCATGAAGCGAAAAAGGAAAATGAAACGTTCACGAGGTTGATCTGGATTGCACCAGGTCTAATTCACATGAATGAAACTCAAAAGCGTTTTATAGAAACCATTAAACACGATGTAGAAATTCAGGAAGGTGCTGAAATCCTGGAAACGCCCCTTGAGGATTTTAAAAACGTTATCAGAGAAGAGCTCATTGAAGCAAAGGACCGAAAAACACATGAGACAAGCGGCCGGTGCATTTATCTGCTCCATGAAAAAGAAGACTCCCAGGAAATAAAGCCGTTTGTAGAATTAATGCAGAGCCGTGGATTTCATGTACTAATGCCAGGCTTCGATGGAGAAGTTATCGAACAACGGCAAAAACATGTTGAAAACTTACGTGCTTTCGATGCAGCGATCATTTACAAAGGCAGTGGAAACGAGCAGTGGGTGCGTATGAAAGCATCGGATCTCCTGAAAGCTCCCGGCTTCGGCAGAAAAAAATCTATTGTGGCTAAAGCTATTTTGTCAGCGCCTGGCGAAATATCCGATAGCACCGACTTGAGAACTCAGAACTTCCGAATTATCGAGGGAGATTCAAAATATTTTGAGCAGGCGTTAAAATCATTTTGCGAGGAGTTTGAAATGTGACTTGCACCTCTTGCACAATGCTCATCCGCTTACCAAATAAGAAGCATGCCTGGTGGTGAGACAGTTGCCTATCAAGCAAACCGGTTCCATTTATAGTTTATCACAGCTTTGGAGGAGAGTTTTACATCCTTTATTTTTAGCACCTTAATCGTTAATATTTAATGGAAATCTTCCTGCAGCCTGAGGCGTGGATAGCTTTGCTGACCCTCACGTTTTTTGAAGTAGTCTTAGGCATCGACAACATCATTTTCATTTCCATTGTATCTAATCGTCTGCCAGTTGAAATCAGATCCAGAACAAGGAATTTGGGATTGCTCCTTGCAATGGCCGTACGCATACTGCTGCTGCTAACCATTACCTGGGTGATGAAATTTAAAGAGACATTGTTTACGATACCCGGATCTTTCATTTTCCAAGAACCTTTAGACATAAGCGGTCGTGATCTCATCTTGATTTTTGGTGGACTTTTTCTTATCGCGAAAAGTACGCGTGAAATCAACCACGAAATGGAAGGCGATGAGGAAACCATTTCGGAGGGATCTGGCAAAGCAAATGTTACAGGCATCATTATTCAAATCATATTACTTGATATTATCTTTTCTTTTGACTCAATCTTAACTGCTGTAGGACTTACCGATCAGGTCATCATTATGATCATTGCTGTGATCTTGTCGATTGTGATTATGATCATTTTTTCAGGAGCGATCAGCGGCTTTATTCACAAGCACCCTTCGATGGAGGTGTTAGCTCTTGGATTTCTAATACTGATTGGATTTATGCTTTTCCTTGAAGGATTGCATAAAGAGGTACCTAAGGGATACATTTATTTTGCTATCGTATTCTCCCTTCTCATTGAGATGGTTAACATCCGAGTTCGAAACCGAAGAAAAAAAGCTAAAGAAGAATTCCATGAATGACGAATCGCTGCGATACCCAAACGGCCGGTTTATCCATCAGGCAAGCTACTCACCCAAAGAGGTAAAGTTAAATATTGAGCGAATCGAACAAATTCCGGAAAGGGTTGAAACATTAATCCAACGTTTTAGTCATGAACATTGGGAAGCGACGTACCGCGAGGGCGGGTGGACAGCACGCCAGGTAGTGCACCATATGGCTGATAGCCACATGAACGCTTACGTACGTTTCAAATGGACCCTAACGGAGCCGACACCAGTCATAAAAGCTTACGATGAGAAAGCCTGGGCAGAGACGCCGGAAACAAAATTGGATACGATATTTTCAATGTTATTATTGAAAGCTTTGCACATCAAGTGGACGGCGTTATTAAAAGCGCTATCACCGGCAGATCTAAAAAAAGAATTTATTCATCCTGATACTAAAAAGAACGTTCCACTCGACAGGCTTGTTGCCCTTTATGCGTGGCATGGTGAACACCACCTTGGCCACCTGCAGATCATAGCGAATAAAGGATAAAACATTGGATTACCGGCGACCACTATTTCTTTTTTCCGGACATCTTGAAACTATTTACCCGGCAATTTTACGCGGCGTTGATCTGAACTACGACCGCGAGCGGATCACAACACCTGATAATGATTTTCTTGACCTCGATTGGGTAAAACGTGGCTCAAAGAAACTTGTGATCATTTCTCACGGACTGGAAGGTAATTCTACCCGCGCGTACATGAAAGGAATGGCCCGCGCCCTGTCCGGAGGAGGCTTTGACATCCTGGCCTGGAATTTTAGGGGGTGCGGCGATGAAATGAACCGGCAGTTAAGGTTCTACCATAGCGGGGCAACGGATGACCTGGACGCCGTGGTGAAGCATGCCGTGCAACAGGGCTATTCAGAAATATTTTTAATAGGCTTTAGCCTGGGCGGGAATCTGACACTAAAGTATTTGGGCGAAAATAAGGTGGGTCCAAAGATAGAAAAGGCAGTAGTTTTTTCAACGCCGTTAGATCTTTATACCAGCTGCCTGAAAATTTCCAAACCTGCAAACCAGATCTATGCTCGGAGATTTCTTACCAGTCTGAAACAAAAAATCCGCTGCAAATCTTCTATCATGAATGGGCTGGAATTGAAAGGGCTCGATGAAATAAAGACCATCCTTGAGTTTGATGACCGTTACACGGCACCCCTCCACGGATTTCATGGTGCGATGGACTATTATAAAAAATGCAGTTCGATTCACTTCCTGGAGTCTATTGCGATCCCGACCCTGATTGTCAACGCACAAAATGACCCTTTTCTAAGTGAATTATGCTATCCGGTAGCGCAATGCAAAAATCACAGGTTTGTAAAATTCGAAAATCCCCGCCACGGCGGCCACGTAGGTTTCGCTCAATTCAATAAAAATGGATTATATTGGTCTGAAGAGCGAGCATTGTCTTTCTTTGCATCAGAATAACACAGGCAACCACGCGATTTATGATTGAGCGATACAGTATCACAGCATCTCCGGAAAAACTTGAAAAGCGTTTTAACACTGATGTGCTCGATACGTACTGGCCTAATTTTAATGCTGCCCCTACCCAACTCCTTCCGGTAATCACAACAGCATCACCCCAGGGAATTTCCACGTTTTATTGGGGTACCTCGCCTGAATGGTCGAAGAACAAAACGCTCAGTGAAAAGATTGTGAATGTCCGGGCTGAGTCGATACCGGAAAAACCAATGCTGAGAAAGGGTCTGATGAGAAATCGATGTCTGATTCCGGCAGATGGATTTTATGCATGGAAGAAGGTTGGAAAAAAAACATCTAAACCATA